>RBKG01000282.1 GCA_003640335.1 Porphyromonas sp. | reverse complement strand
GCAGAACCGCCATAAGGGTCTTCTCTTCTCGTTGACCATATATCTTGAAAGTCGTATTGGATATGCCCCTCAAGTTCTATTCTATGACGATTGCCCAATTTAATGCTTACCCCCGGACCGCCAGTGAGTCCCCAAGCGATTTTATTTTTGATGGGTAATGCGTGCCGTGTTTGTTGTTGCTCACTAAAGCCAGTACCTTGTATGCTGGAGTTATCGCTCAGATAATAGCCAATAAAGGGACCTGCATTGACGAATACTCTCGCCAATTTGTTCTCTAAATAGAGATGTGAGAGGATAGGCATTTCTAGATAATTGATATCTCTGCGATAAGCTTTTCCCTTTGTGTCCTCATCAAAGCGTTCGGTCCAACCAGTTTGGACATAGTTCAGACCAATTTCTATTGAAGCTCCCTTTTCTAAATCTATGCGTGTTAGGGCTCCAAAGTGTGTCCCTAAATGCTGATTTTGTTGTACTGTCGGAACAAATTGGTAGCGTGATAGCTGCATACCACCGCTAAGACCAATCCACATGGATTTAGGGTAATTGGAGCGTTGAGCAAGGGATAATGTACTACAAAGGAGTAGTATAATAGCCGTGATTGAGAATTTGGCTCCTTTCATATTCTTTCTTATAGCGATTGTTTGCTCGTAGTGCCATCTTGCTCAAAGGTTACAAAATAGAAGCGGCTATTTGTATATCCTTGGTGAGTCTTGCTTGGTAGTACTTCAATATCCATCTGTAAGCCATCGCTAGGTAGGCGACTACCATTATTGATAAAGTTATTACCATAGGCAGCATTGGCACGGATAAAGTAACGAGCAACGTCATATCCGAGAACACTATACTTAGGGTAGGAGTCTGTTACACGCTTGTTGTACCAAGCATTGAACTTAGTAAGAAACTGTTTCGCCTCGCTCGTATTCTTATCAAAGAAGAATGTTGTATAGATTGTAGTGCCGTGCTGGTGTGCTTGGTGAAGGAATGCATCGCCATAGCTTTGCCACTGAGGATAGCCAAATACACTGCATGATCGGTTGTTGCCAAGAGATTGCATCGTAGCCAGTGCAAGGTCCTTATCGGGAGTTGTTGGAACTACGACAACATCTCTTCCCATTAGACTTAAGCTACTGCTAGAGATGTTTATGACTTGATAATTGATTTGAGCTTCTCTAAGGGCATACTTTAAGCGAGCTGAAAAAGCATCATCTGCATCTTCATCTCGACGAGCAAATATCACCGTTTTACGTCGGTATTTATTGATAAATTCAGGTATAACACGGCTGATAACTTCGCTAGGGTCTTGGTTGAGCTGAATGAGTCTACTATTGTCTATATTCGTAGCATTAGAGAATGGCACAATATATAAACCTGTGTGGTTAGCCTGAGCGATTATGCTTGCTTGTTCGTCGTTGATACCTCCGATAATTAAATCGTGACCTTGGATAGCTCCATTAAAAATATGGTTGGTTACATCTCCATCTTCATTGGCCTCTAAAGCTGTTAGATGAATGCTGATACCATCTTTCTTTAGGTCATTCATTCCCATAAGGAAGCCTTGGTAAAACTCAAGGTAGCGTGTAGCCTTTCGGAAGGGTAGCATAAGCAGAACTTTTACTCTATCAATGTTCTTAACGACCTCTGTGCGTACATTTGTCGTATCGGTATTGTTGCTTTTGCTTACTTCTTGAGATTTAGGAATGTTAAGCACCAAGCCTACGGGGAAGTTATAGGCACTTATCCCTGGGTTAGCAGATATAAGGGCTTCCTCGCTAACTCCATAGTTGCGCGCGATGCGGTATAGGGTTTCACCTGCTTCAATCCTATGCCTATTGCCTTTTTTATCCTGTTGAGGTTGCGCTTTGATAGGGGATACAGCAGCTGTGGTAGAGCTTGTATTGCTGGGGGCTTCCTTTTTGTAGTCAGCTCCAGTATAGATGATAAGCTTATCTCCCGGTTTGATGCTCCCCTTAGCCCATGGATTTAACTCAAAAACTTTCTCGATAGATGTGCGATAGGTTTGAGCAATGCTATATACCGTCTCATTATCTTTAACGCGGTGCTCAACGATGCGCTTTCCTTGGGCTGATAGTGTGCTTAAGGTTAGTAGACCAGCGACAGCACAAGTAAATATCTTAGTTAAATGTTTCATATTTATCTTCTCATTTTTTTTGCAAAGATACTTTACTTTTACTTATTCTAGGAGCTCGCGTACCTCAGTACAGGG
>RBKG01000070.1 GCA_003640335.1 Porphyromonas sp. | reverse complement strand
AAGAATGCTTGTAAGTGTTTGAGAGTATGTTTTTTGCGTGCTAGTCTTGCAGATTCAATAATTATATGTAACTTTGTGCTGCTTTCTATGCTCCTAGTTGTGCGTTTCACTGTCGCCAAGTAGTGTGTAGTTGAGCGTAAGTTATTTTAGTTAAACATTGTACGGGTGTTCCGTATCAATTTAATTATTCATTATTTTATGACAGATCCAATAGCGGATTATTTGACTCGTCTGCGTAACGCAGTCAAGGCAGGCCACAGAGTGGTAGAGATTCCAGCATCGAATCTCAAGAAGGAAATCACTAAGATTCTCTTCGACAAGGGTTACATCCTAAACTTTAAGTTTGTTGAGGAAGGTCCTCAGGGAAGCATTAAGGTTGCGCTTAAGTATGACCGTACTGGTCGTGTAAACGCACTTAAGGCTCTTAAGCGTGTATCTCGTCCAGGTCTACGTAAGTATGTAGGCTACCGCGAAATGCCACGTGTACTTAACGGTCTAGGTATTGCTATCCTCTCTACAAGCCGTGGTGTAATGACCGACAAGGAAGCTCGCGAGCTGAAGGTTGGTGGTGAAGTATTGTGTTACGTATACTAAATCTAAGGAGAAACAAAGATGTCAAGAATTGGTAAGCTTCCAATCGCTATCCCTGCTGGGGTAACTGTGTCTCTGAACGAAGGCGTAGTAACAGTAAAGGGTCCAAAGGGCGAACTACAGCAGGCTGTAGATGCTCGTATAATTGTAAAGGTAGAAGATGGACATGTAGTAGTAGAGCGTCAGAGCGATGAGCGTCAGGACCGCAGCCTACATGGTCTCTATCGTGCACTTATTAATAATATGGTTACTGGGGTGTCTCAGGGCTTCACGAAGACTCTTGAGCTCGTTGGTGTAGGTTATCGTGCCTCAAACAACGGTCAGGTTCTAGAGCTTGTCCTCGGATATACTCACAACATCTACCTACAGCTTCCTAAGGAAATCAAGGTAGAAACAAAGGCTGAGCGTAACAAGAACCCTCTTATTATCCTTGAGTCTGCAGATAAGCAGCTTCTTGGTCAGGTTTGCACGAAGATTCGTTCATTCCGTAAGCCAGAGCCTTATAAGGGTAAGGGTATCAAGTTCGAGGGCGAAGTGCTCCGTCGTAAGTCTGGTAAGAGCGCAGGTAAGTAATCAGCGAGCTTAACAGAAACCATAAACTTAAAGTAATCATGGTAAAGAAGGAATTAAGAAGACTAAAGATTAAGGCGCGTATCCGCGGCAAGGTAAGCGGAACGGCTTCATGCCCACGCCTCACGGTTTTCCGTAGTAATAAGCAAATCTATGCTCAGGTTATCGATGATGAAGCAGGTGTAACACTTGCTAGCGCATCATCACTGAAGCTAGAAGCAAAGGGCACAAAGCAGGAAATTGCAGCCCTCGTAGGCGCAGAAGTAGCTAAGGCTGCTATCGCTGCCGGAGTAGAAACAGTAGTGTTTGACCGTAATGGGTATCTCTACCACGGTCGTGTAAAGCAGCTCGCCGACAGTGCTCGCGAAGCAGGACTCAAATTCTAATCGCAAATGGCAAGAATTGAAAATCGTGTTAAGTCTACAAACGACTTAGAACTAAAAGATAGACTTGTAGCTATCAACCGCGTAACGAAGGTAACGAAGGGTGGACGTACGTTCACATTCGCAGCTATCGTAGTAGTAGGTAACGAAGATGGTGTAGTAGGCTGGGGTCTTGGTAAGGCTGGTGAAGTATCAGCAGCTATTGCTAAGGGTGTAGAAGCAGCTAAGAAGAACCTCGTACGTGTACCTATCCATAAGGGTACTATCCCTCACGAACAGCAGACATCTTTTGGTGGTGCTCGTGTATTCCTTAAGCCAGCTTCTCATGGTACAGGGGTTAAGGCAGGGGGTGCTATGCGTGCCGTACTAGAAAGCGTAGGTGTACATGACGTACTTGCTAAGAGCAAGGGTTCATCAAACGCTCACAACCTAGTAAAGGCAACTATCCAAGCTCTTTGCGAAATGCGTGACCCACTAACAGTGGCTCGTCACCGTGGTATTTCTGTAGAAAAGGTATTCAAGGGTTAGTATTAAGTAAATAGGAAACAAAAAATGGCAACTATTAAGATTGTACAGGTGCGTAGTAGCATCAAGTCTCCTAAGGTACAGAAGCTAACGCTTAAGGCTTTAGGTCTAAAGAAGCTCAACCGTGTAAAGGAACACAATGACACTCCACAAATCCGTGGTATGATCAGTGCGGTTAAGCACCTCGTTAAGGTAGTAGAATAATAATAAACGAATCAACTCTAAGATATGAATCTATCAAGTCTTAAGCCTGCAGAAGGCTCTGTCAAGACACGTAAGAGAATTGGTCGTGGTCCTGGTTCTGGTCTCGGTGGTACTTCTACTCGTGGTCACAAGGGGGCTAAGAGCCGTTCAGGTTATTCAAAGAAGATCGGTTTCGAAGGTGGTCAGATGCCTATTCAGCGTCGTCTACCTAAGTTCGGCTTCAAGAACATCAATCGTGTAGAGTACGCTCCAATCAACCTCTCAACGCTTCAGGCACTAGCAGAAGCTAAGAACCTTGAAGCTATTTGCCCAGTAGCTCTAGCAGAAGCTGGTCTAGTAAGCTCAAAGAAGCTCGTTAAGGTACTAGGTAATGGTAGCCTAACAGCTAAGCTTACAGTGAAGGCTCACGCTTTCAGTAAGAGTGCAGAAGCAGCTATCATCGCTGCTGGCGGTTCTGTTGAGAAATTATAATAAAGAGAGTATCTTATGCGCTTTATCGAGACAATCAAGAATATATGGGCTGTGGAGGAACTGCGTAAGCGTATCCTTGTCACCCTATTCTTTGTAATCATATACCGACTAGGGACTTACATCGTAATCCCCGGTATCGATCCTAAAACCCTAACAGCACTCAGTCAGCAGACTGAGAGCGGTCTGTTGGCGTTGATGGATATGTTCTCTGGTGGCGCGTTCTCTAATGCTTCGATATTCGCCCTAGGTATCATGCCTTATATATCGGCGTCTATCGTGATGCAACTCGCTGCTATCGTGGTGCCTTCTATGCAGAAGCTTCAGCACGAGGGCGAGAGCGGTCGTCGTAAGATTGACCAATGGACACGTTATCTAACTGTCATATTACTGCTCGTTCAAGGTCCTGGTTTCTTGGTGAACTTGCAGCATCAGATTGCTCGTGCTGGGGGCGTAGCTCCAGAAGGCATCGGCTTTATGGTGTTCGCTACAATCATCATGGCTGCTGGTAGTATGTTCGTACTATGGCTCGGTGAGCGTATCACCGATAAGGGTCTTGGTAATGGGGTCTCTATTATCATCATGATTGGTATCATCTCGCGTTTGCCAGGAGCATTCCTTGGCGAACTCAGCTCTCGTCTTAGCGAGACTGCAGGTGGTCTAGTTTATATGCTTGTAGAGATATTGATTATGCTTGTCGTTATCGGAGGTGCTATCCTCCTCGTGCAAGGTGCTCGCCGAGTGCCAGTACAGTACGCTAAGCGTGTAGTAGGTAATAAGCAGTATGGTGGCGCCCGCCAGTATATTCCCCTAAAAGTAAATGCTGCCAATGTGATGCCTATCATCTTCGCTCAGGCTATTATGATGCTTCCTATTATGCTAGGAGGTCTATCTTCCACAGCACAGGAAAGCCCTGTCTTCCATGCTATGAGTGATGTGAATGGTTTTTGGTATAATTTCGTTGTGGCATTACTGATTCTCATCTTTACTTACTTCTATACAGCTATTACGATTAACCCACAGCAGATGGCTGAGGACCTTAAGCGTAATAATGGGTTTATCCCCGGTGTGAAGCCAGGTAAGGCTACGGCTAACTTTATCAGCACAATCATGGAACGTATTACGCTTCCTGGTGCTATTTTCTTGGCCTTAGTCGCTATCTTGCCAGCATTCGCTCGTATGGCAGGAGTGAACCATGCATTCGCTCAGTTCTTTGGTGGTACTTCTCTTCTAATCCTCGTTGGCGTTGTGCTTGACACACTCCAGCAGATTGAGAGTCACCTCTTGAACCGTCATTATGATGGTCTACTGAAGACTGGTCGCATCAAGGGTCGTTCAGGATCAGTATCGGCATACTAAGTGTTATGATTTATCTCAAGACAGACGAAGAAATAGAACTTATGCGCGCTGCGAACCAACTTGTTGGTCGCACGCTCGCAGAGGTTGCTAAGATAATCGCTCCAGGAGTCTCTACGAAGACGCTTGATAAGCGTGCAGAAGAGTTCATACGCGATCATGGTGCTACGCCAGCATTCCTTGGTTATCAAGGTTTTCCCGGTAGCATGTGTATATCCGTAAACGACCAAGTTGTACACGGTATTCCTAGTCATAAGACTATTCTCCAAGAGGGGGATATCGTGACTTTGGACTGTGGAACTAAACTAGCAGGCTTTACTGGTGATAGTGCTTATACTTTTGCAGTAGGAGAGATTAGTGAAGAGGTGCATAAGCTCCTCAAGACGACTAAGGAATCTCTTTATGTAGGTATCGAGCAGGCTGTCGCTGGTAATCGTACTGGAGATATTGGTTATGCTGTTCAGCGCTACTGCGAAGCTCGTGGCTATCACGTAGTGCGTGAGCTAACGGGTCATGGTATCGGTGTTAATCTGCATGAGAGCCCAGAAGTACCTAACTACGGTAAGCGTGGTACGGGTACAGAGCTCCGTAATGGCATGTGCATCTGTATCGAGCCAATGATTAACATTGGTAGCAAGAACGTGGTACAAGAGCGTGATGGCTGGACTATCCGCACTAAGACACGCAAGCCAAGTGCTCACTTTGAGCATTGTGTGGCTATTCGTGACGGAAAGGCTGACATCCTCTCTTCGTTTGATTTTATCGCCGAGGTACTTGGTGATAGAGAATTCTAAAAGGTAACTATTTATATATGTCGAAACAAGCTGCAATAGAACTAGACGGCGTAGTAACAGAATCGCTATCGAACTCAATGTTCAGAGTGGAGCTAGAGAGTGGGCATCAAATCATCGCCCACATATCAGGTAAGATGCGTATGCATTATATCAAAATCCTCCCTGGGGACAGAGTGAAAGTAGAGATGTCTCCCTACGACCTCACTAAGGGCAGAATATCATTCAGATACAAGTAAACTCTATAAAAATATGAAAGTAAGAGCATCTCTAAAGAAGCGTACCGACGACTGCAAGATTGTGCGTCGCAAGGGTCGCCTGTATGTTATTAACAAGAAGAACCCTAAGTTCAAGCAACGTCAGGGTTAGTAATTTGTCATCAAATATCTAAATAATAAGTATGGCTATAAGAATTGTCGGCGTTGACCTGCCACAAAACAAAAGAGGAGAAATTGCCTTGACCTATATCTTTGGTATCGGTCGTAGCAGTTCAGCTAAGATCCTTGATAAAGCTGGTGTAGACCGTAACATCAAGGTTAAGGACTGGACAGACGATCAGGCTGCTGCTATCCGTGAAGTTATCGGTGCAGACTACAAGGTAGAGGGTGATCTCCGTAGTGAAATCTCTCTAAACATCAAGCGTCTGATGGACATCGGTTGTTATCGTGGTGTTCGTCACCGTATCGGTCTCCCTCTTCGTGGACAGAGCACTAAGAATAACGCTCGTACTCGTAAGGGTAAGAAGAAGACTGTTGCAAATAAGAAGAAGGCTACTAAGTAATAGGTAATATGGCAAAGAAAACAGTAACTAAGAAGAAGGTCGTTCGTATCGACGCTGTGGGTCAAGCTCACATCCACTCTTCTTTCAATAACATTATTATCTCACTAACTAACGCTGATGGTCAAGTAATCAGCTGGTCAAGTGCTGGTAAGATGGGCTTCCGCAGTAGTAAGAAGAACACTCCTTACGCTGCTCAGATGGCTGCTCAGGACTGCGCTAAGGTCGCTTACGATCTAGGTGTGCGCAAGGTTAAGGTATACGTTAAGGGTCCAGGTAATGGTCGTGAATCTGCTGTTCGTACGATTCATGCTGCTGGTATCGAAGTACTCGAAATCATCGACGTTACTCCACTGCCACATAACGGTTGCCGTCCTCCTAAGAGAAGAAAACCTTAGTAGACTAACTGACGTAAATATAATTACAGCGCAGAGATTACGAGAGCTCATGCCCGCCTCTCTCTTGAGGGGCTAGAGAGCTAGGGTGATTTAGATTGGCTATACTTTCATATTACCCTCTCCTCATAACCGGTCGCGGCTGCACCCAGCTCATCTATCGCTGGTGAGTGCTCTCAACGTAAGACAGCGCATTATAATAAGAAGAAAATGGCAAGATATACAGGTCCAAAATCTAAGATTGCTCGTAAGCTAGGTGCTCCTATCTTCGGCGCAGATAAGGTTCTAACTAAGAAGAACTATCCTCCTGGTCAGCACGGACAAAACCGCCGTCGTAAGACTAGTGAATATGGTGTTCAGCTCAAGGAGAAGCAGAAGGCTAAGTACACTTACGGTGTGCTCGAAAAGCAGTTCCGCAACCTCTTTGACAAGGCTCAACGTAGCAAGGGTGTTACCGGTGAGGTACTTCTTCAGCTTCTCGAGTGCCGTCTCGACAACGTTGCTTTCCGTCTAGGTCTAGCTCGTAGCCGTGCTGCTGCTCGTCAGCTCGTTTCTCACTGCCACATCGTTGTTGATGGTCAGGTTGTGAACATCCCTTCATATACAGTTAAGCCTGGTCAGGTAGTAGGTGTGCGTGAGCGTAGCAAGAGCCTCGAAGTAATCGAGAACTCTCTCGCTGGCTTCAACCACAGCAAGTACGCTTGGCTTGAATGGGACAACAGCAAGATGGCTGGTACATTCCTTCATATCCCAGAGCGTGCTGATATCCCTGAAGAAATCAAGGAACAGTTAATCGTCGAACTGTATTCTAAGAACTAATAATCTGACAGATCACATGGCAATACTAGCATTTCAGAGACCCGAAAACGTTATCATGATGGAGGCGACGAACTCATTCGCAAAGTTTGAGTTTCGCCCACTCGAGCCGGGCTATGGTATTACTATTGGTAATGCACTCCGTCGTATTCTCCTTTCCTCACTCGAAGGGTACGCTATCTCGTCTATTAAGATTGAGGGCGTAAATCATGAATTTGCTACTATTCCGGGTGTCTTGGAGGATGTTACTAACATTATTCTTAACCTTAAGCAGGTTCGTTTCTCTTCAATTGCTTCGGGTACAGACGAAGAGACTGTTACCCTTGAAGTAGGTGGTGGCAAGACTGAGTTCCTTGCTGGTGACCTCTCTGCTAAGCTTTCTCACTTTCAGGTATTGAACCCTGAACTTGTTATTTGTCACATCGATGAAGAAAAGAGTTTCAGCATCACAGTGACTATCGACAAGGGACGTGGTTATGTGCCTGCTGATGAGAAGCACGGCAAGTACGATGATGTACAGGTACTAGCTATTGACTCTATCTACACGCCTATCCGCAATGTGAAGTACTTCACTGAGAACTATCGTGTAGGTCAGAAGACTGACTATGAGAAGCTAATCCTTGAGATTACTACTGATGGTAGTATTCACCCTCAGGATGCGCTTAAGGAGTCTGCTCGTATTCTTATCGAGCACTTCTTACTCTTCACTGATAGAGAAATCTCTATTGAAGACCTTGTTACCGATGCTGATGATGAGGATGCTGCAGATGCTCAGGTGCGTGATTTACTTAAGCAAGAGCTTAAGGATCTTGACCTCTCTGTGCGTGCACTCAACTGCCTACAAGCAGCTGAAATCCTAACTCTAGGTGATTTGGTACAAATCCAGAAGGAGGACCTACTCAAGTTCCGTAACTTCGGTAAGAAGAGCCAAGACGAACTGCAAGAACTGCTTGACCGCTTGAACTTGCACTTCGGTATGGATGTTAGTAAGTACAATTTAGATTAAAGACTAAAAATGAGACATAATAAGAAATTCAATCACCTTGGTCGTAAGAAGGCTCACCGCGAAGCTCTTCTCTCTAACATGGCTGCGTCTCTCATCCTACACAAGCGCATCTTTACTACGCTTGCTAAGGCTAAGGCTCTCCGTGTATATGTAGAACCAATGGTTACTCGTGCTAAGGAAGACTCTACTCACGCTCGTCGTGTTGTCTTCGCTGAGCTACAAAATAAGTATGCTGTTAAGGAACTTTTCAGCACTGTAGTTGCTAAGGTTGGCGACCGTCCAGGTGGATACACTCGTATCCTCAAGACTGGTAATCGTCTTGGTGACAACGCTCAGATGTGCTTCATCGAGCTTGTAGACTTCAACGCTACTTACGCTAAGGAAGAGAAGAAGGCTGCTAAGACTCGTCGTTCACGTCGTGGTAGCGGTAAGAGCGAAGCTGCTCCTGCTGCTGAAGCGTCTGCTGAATAGTCGTCAGACTAAGCCTTGTAAAATCCCCCAGTTGAGTGTTAAACTCAGCTGGGGGATTTTCTTATGTGGCGAGTGCTCTATGATGTAATAGTCTTATTTTTTTTGATTTTACGTATAGTGTTGTAATACAGATACTTCGTCGTTCTTGGGGGGGGTGAATAAGTGTTAAGCGTGTTGTGCTTTTTGATAATTAGAGTAAAGTGGCTACCTTTGCGGAGATTTGTCAATCGTGGGCTCTGATTTTAGATTGTGTTTAGGCCTTTAATCTCAGTGTTTTAGGAATAGATTAAATCTT
>RBKG01000327.1 GCA_003640335.1 Porphyromonas sp. | reverse complement strand
TGTTTGCAATAGCCTCTTTAGTTACTTATCAACAACAAAATCTACTTCGTAGAGAAGCGGAAGGCACGTAGACGGAACTCTGTAGGTGTTGAGCCGATAAAAGTCCAACGGATAGCATTGACCTTAGAGTCTGCAAGAAGTCCATCATGACGCACAGATGTACCATGTGCCGCCTTAAGCGCAACTTCTTTCCATTCTTGTCCAACAAGAACCTCTAACTTAAATAAGCTTTCGCTACCTTGTACGCCCATATCCGCAGAGAAGTTCTCAACCATCTCACCCTGCTTCGCACTAAGTATAATCACATCATTAGGATTCCATCTTACAACCTCATTAGATGGAGAAATCATAACCTGATTACCACGTGAGAGGAGAGGCTGGTGCTTGAACTGCTCAACGCTAGACGTTAATTCAAATGGCATATAAGAAGTTTCCTTACTTAATGTGCTATTATACTTACGATTAAATGCATCAACATCACGCTTAAAGCAAATGTTAAGGGCTGGTAGCAACCACTGAGAACCATACTTCACTCCGGGCTGATATGGATTTTGATTAGCCTCTATATCCAAGAGATACATCATGCGCTGCAAAGCTCTAGCCTCTTGATAATACGCCATAAAGGCTTGCTCCTCTGTATTTTCGCGTGGAGCAAGAACTAACTGCCCATACTCAGCCACTAATTTGGCCATACGCAACCAAGGCTTCATCTCTGAAATCAGAGCAGGATTGCTTGTTGAACCCAAGAGCATATTACTAGCTGACTCTATGCGACTACACTCGGTGCGGATTGTCTTAAAGTCTTCAGCAGAAGCTGTTCCTTGTATGATTTTTTCTAGTACTGGCTGCAATTCCTCACTCTCCTTACGGTCAAAGCGATGCCCATTAGAACCAAGAGCCGAAGAGTGATGTGCAAATCTTAGGAGAGCATCTGGATTTTCGGGGAAGACTTCGCTGGGAGCAAGTTTCCATGAACGCTCTGTGTCATAAGCCTTCATATTCCAAGTATAATCAGCCACAGAGAAAAGCGCCATCTTACTTGCCTCAGCATGCTCCATAGGATTAGACAAGAATCCTGATACATCATCTGCAATCTCCAGAGAGTTACCATAAGTCTTACCCATCAAGAGGTGGTCACGCACAAAGTCCGTCACAGGGAAGTTAAACCAAATATAAGCCTTACGCTTGATGTGCTGGTTAATCCATGCGACATCGGGCTTATCGAGGCAAGACACAACGGTATTACCCGTCCACATGACTTCAATACCCTTATTGAGTTTATCCCCTAGAGTAGGGAGGTATCCTCTCTGAATGTTACTCCATGCCTTATTATACTCCGTTGGACACATAATAAGAGGAGCGACATCGCCCTTAGGCTTAATGAAGTGGTCGTCTATGTAGTTCAAGAGCTCGGCCTGCTTATCAGCCTTCGTTCCTTCTCCCGATATATCATCAAAGAAGACAGCAAAGCCTCGCACACCTAAGCGGTACATGCTCTCAAACTTTTCTAGTAATAAGGCTCTATCCTCATCATTCCACTTAATATCTTGCCCCGGATGTATAGCCCAATAGAAGATAACACCATTATCCTCTGCCGTCTTAACCAGTTGTGCTATTTGCTTAGCCTCATTTTCGGGATAGGCTTGTCGCCACTTAGGCACACTATGATAAGGGTCGTCCTTAGGTCCGTAGATATAAACATTGAGTTTATTACGTCCGTAAAACTTCAGCTGACTAAGTCTATCCTCAAAACTCCATGGCGTGCCATAGAAGCCTTCAACGACACCACGATAAGGTACATCGGGATAATCCGTGATTGTTCCCTCTGCAATCTTGCCATCGCTCATCATCTGTCTGAGCGTCTGAAGTCCATAGAATAACCCTCGCTCATCTTGCCCTGCTATAGTAATACCCTTAGGGCTAACAGAGAGATAATAACCTTCAGTCTTTTGAGGGATTAACTTCTCCACAGAGCGTACAGACTTATCACCACGCACACCCAATACCAAAGGAAGACCCTCGCCCTTAACGGCAGATAGACTTGCCCATGAAGCGATGTTCTTCATCGGATAAGTGTTCTGTCGCTTAGCATCAACTGTTAATTTGAAGCTCTTAGGACTTGTAATATACTTGGTCTGCAACTGTCCCTTTTGTACTTGAGGGCTTAAAAATGGTTCTGCTTGCTGAGCATTCAAACTAAGTGCAGAGCAAGCAAGCGCAATAGATAGTGTTAGATGTTTCAT
>RBKG01000280.1 GCA_003640335.1 Porphyromonas sp. | reverse complement strand
GCCTTTGGTTGATGTGATGCGTATTGTCGATAATCCTCCGAAGTCGCGCAATGAAAAACTAGCATCCTTGATGAGACGTTTAGGTATGTGTGAGGAACTAGGGCGTGGTTGGGATAGAATGGTCATCAGCTGTGAATTAAAACAAATTCCGGCTCCTCATATACAAATCTATCAAGATAACACGAAAGTAACCTTGTTCTCACACTTAGATTTTACCAATATGCAGATGGACGATAGAATATGGTCAACCTATATGCATGCCTGTTTAAAGTATATAGAAGGAGATGGTATCACAAATAGTTCTCTTAGAGACCGATTTGGGCTAAAACAAACTTCAGCTGCAAGCATTTCAAGACTTATCAAAGAAGTCTTGGAAAAGAAGTTGATTAAAGCTATTGACTCTGATACTGGGCAGCGTTATATGAAATACATTCCTATATGGGGATAAATTTCTATTTGCTGGTCATTTGCTGAGACGTACCTATCTTTATGATTAGTGTTCAGAGTCAGTACTTTATTAATCCGATTCTATTTGCTGGTCATTTGCTGAGTAATCAAAACAGAAGGTTTAAGCCCTTTTTTTATCTTAATATTTTTCTTTTTTGATTAGATTTAATTGGAATACGTCTTAATATGCTTTATATGTGATGTTTATCTATATGAAATTATGCTGTTGCTTAGCTTGAAGTGTGCGTATAATTGTATTGTGTACTCAAAGTGTACCAGCACGGATGAGCGCTGCCTTACCTTTGTAGTGTGATAAGGGAAGAGCAAGTAACACGCCGTCCTAGTTTGAGTGGCCACGACTAGAGTAGCGAACCTGCACGACCTTTAGGACACATATTTATTCATTATATATAAACAGTATTATTATGTTACGTTTTCAAGTAAAGAGCCGTAAGGCTTCTATCGGTAAGAAGAAAGGTCAAGTATTATTCTTCGCTCACAAGCAAGCTACAAGACGTATGACGCTTGAGCAAGTTGAGGAATCGATTTCTCGTAGCACAACGCTCACCCGTGGAGATGTGCGTGCAGCTATTGCGAGTCTGACGGATGTAGTCAATGAGGCAATCTTGCGTGGTGATAGTGTTGACTTGGGCGATTTGGGGATACTGCGTGTCTCTGTAGGAGCCAAGCAGATGGATAAGGAAGAGGATGTAAATGCTTCTACCCTCCGTAAGCCACAAGTACGCTATACTCCTAAGAAAGCTATGCGACTATTAGCGAAGACAATCCCAGTATCGGTGTTCAACCCGAAGGCTAAGGGAGCTCACCTAGGGGATAAGTCTAGTGGTGTGTCCTCTACAACAGAAACTCATCATGAGTCGGCTAGCCCTAACCCTAAGGAATCTGTGGGAGGTGAGCATAGTACCAACGTTTAATCCATAAAAGAATAGTGAGAGGGGCTACCGTGTGTAAGGCGGTAGCTCCTTTCCTTTTATAGAGAGAAGAACAAAAGTTGTAATTTTTGATATGATTAGAGAAGCTTAACTAATCTTATTTATGCGATTATCAGTACCTTTGTGCTTACGTGTAGATAAAATAAGAATAAAGAATAGGATATGAATGTAGCAATAGTAGGCGTTAGTGGTGCTGTGGGACAAGAGTTCCTTCGTGTGCTTACGGAGCGTCCATCATTCAAGATTGACAGATTAGAAGTCTTTGCTTCTGCTCGCTCTGCAGGTAAGGTAATTAACTTCCGAGGCAAGGAGTACACTATTCGTGAGCTCAAGCATGGCGACGACTTTAAGGATATAGATGTAGCTTTTGTTTCTGCGGGTGGTTCTATTTCGCTTGAATACGCTGAGACGATTACCAAGCATGGGGCTGTGATGATTGACAACTCAAGTGCCTTCCGTGGTGAGCAGGATGTTCCCCTAGTTGTGCCTGAGGTCAATGCTAAGGATGCGCTTGTGCGTCCTCGTGGCATCATTGCTAATCCTAACTGTACAACGATACAGATGGTAGTTGCCTTGAACGTAATCGAGAAGCTATCGCATATTAAGCGTGTTCATGTGGCGACTTATCAGGCTGCGAGTGGAGCTGGACAGCGTGGTATGGATGAGCTAGACCGTCAGACCAAAGAAATTGCTGCAGGCGAAGAGCCAAGCGTACAAAAGTTTGCCTACCAGCTTGCTTACAACCTAATTCCTCAGATTGATGTCTTTGGTGCAGATGACTACACTAAGGAGGAACTGAAGATGTACAATGAAACACGCAAGATTATGCACAGCGATATTCAGGTGAGTG
>RBKG01000304.1 GCA_003640335.1 Porphyromonas sp. | reverse complement strand
AAGAGCAATACAGCTGTCAAGATACTAGCAAGCGAGCTAGCGAGATACCAGAGCGAGTATATAAGCGGAAGGGTCTGACGAAGAAGAATACACGAGAAGTTTCTAATTCATATTTAGCCTAGCAATACCGCTGAGAAGCAGGCAAGCAAGGCAGGTTCAAAATTATTATGATGTTCTAGGCCATCTAGTCTGTGAGGGTTGGGTGGTCGCTCAAGGGGGGGAAATCTCCCTAAAACGCTCTTTGACATATTGTGTAAGACGCTATTAAATGATGCTTGAATAATAAAAAGTGATTAACCAATAGCTTGTAGCCCTAGACTCATTGTGCTAGGGGCTTGGGGCTGACTATCAGCACAGCGGGGAGCGACACCCCCTGCAAGCACGAATAGTAAAACATTAAAACATACAAAGCAATGAAGACAACACTTAAAGATTATCAGAGTGCATTAGCGAAGTCAAAGATGCTTATGACGCTCTTCTCAGCAGTAACACTAGCATTTATAGCATTCACCGCCTTGGCTTGGATAGAAGGAGATATGCGCGACTTCATCGGAGACACGATGCTTGCCTGTCTATCGGGCTTATCTACTTATTTCTTCTTTAGAGAGTGCGAGCATTACGAAGAAATGATAACGATTTACAAATGGCGTAGCGAAAGCGAGGATGCCGAGTAACTAATCAAATGAATAAGATGAGTGAAGATTATGCTCTAAAGAGCTACGAAGAGAGATGTCTAAACTCAAAGCGCTATAGATTTTATTTTGGGGCTGACTCAATAATTCGGTTGGGCTTAGCTCTTATGTTCTTCATAGAAAAAGAAACGTATTTAGCCATTTTCATTTTGGTAATCGCTGGTCTATCTGGCTTATGCGCATTCTTCATATCCAGAGAGATTAAGCATTACGAAGAAATTATAAATATCTACAAGAGGCGCAGTAATGCCGAAGAGGCTAAGGAGGCCGAGTAAGTAAACAGACAATTCAATAATCAACAAACGATGAAAACAATCGACGTACACATTTCGACAATCAAAATCGGAGATACCATTCTACACAACGGAGAGGCAAAAACAGTTAGCAAGTGCAACTTCGGATGGTCGTCTTTTATGGGCTTAACACTCTTTGGCGATTGCTATCACTTGGGCTATAAGCCCGTCAAGAAGATTATTGAGTTTTAATCAACAAACGAATAAACAAACGACAAGACAATGGCAAGTAATTATCCTGAACTACCTCACAAGGTAAAGATATCCGTAACATTTACGCTAAAAGATGAGGATATAGAAGAAGCAAGGGACAATTCTGATTGGATTGCAGAAGCTATAAATACGAGTATATATAATGTGGGGCTAGGCATAGAAGATGTAGAAGTAGAAGTTGATAGCGTAGAAGAAGCCCCCTACTAAGACTAAAACACAGATAACCAATAATACAACAAGACAATGAAGAAAGTAATACTAAAAAGTCTCACGCTGACCAATTGGAGAGGTGAGAGAAGCAGAACAACGCAATTTAATTCTGAAACCACGACAATCTCAGGAGCTAATGGACTTGGCAAAAGTCGCCATTTTGATGCCTTTATGTGGCTTCTTTTCGGCAAGGATAGTCAAGATAGGAAGGACTTTAACATTAAGACCGTTGTAGATGGGAAACCACTTATGAAGGTAGAATGTGAAGTTGTAGGAGTCTTGAGTGTAGAGGGTGAGATTATCACCTTGCGTCGTGCATTAGTTGAAGAGTGGGTGAAGCCACGAGGGCAAGTAGAACAAGTATTCAAGGGCAACAAGACAGAATGCTATTATAATGATGTGCCTGTAAATGTTAGCGAATACCAAAAGCGAGTGAGCGAGATTATCGATGATAGCTTGTTCAAGATGGTAACTAATCCATTGTTCTTTGCTTCGATGCCTTGGAAAACCCAACGCGAACAACTCTTCCTGCTTGCTGGCACTGTAACGAATGAAGAGCTTGCAAGTAAGCACCCAACGTTCGAAATCCTACTTGATAATATACGCGGAAAATCTCTCGAAGACTTCAAGAAGGAGTTGGCCGTAAGGAAGAAGCGATTAAAGGCTGATTTAGACGAAATACAACCACGCATAGACCAAACACAGCGGTTAATGCCTGAGTCGGCTGATTTTCTTGCCCTTGAGAAAGAGTTAGCAAACATTGAAGTTGAGATTGCACAGACGGATAAAGCCATATCAGATATAACAGAGCGCATAAGACAGCAATATGAAGCTGTACAAGA
>RBKG01000285.1 GCA_003640335.1 Porphyromonas sp. | reverse complement strand
GTTAATGACCAAACGGGAAGTCCGACCTATGCTCCACATCTTGCTGATGCTTTGCTAAAGATAGCTTTACAAGCAGAGCAAAGGGGATTCTTTCCTCAGCCTATCATTCATTTTACGAATGCAGGAACATGTACATGGTATGATTTAGCTAAGGCAGCTATTGAGCAATTAGGTAATGCGGAGTGCAAAGTCATACCCATAAGCACCCAAGAATATGGTCAGGTTGGTGCCCAACGCCCTATGTATAGCGTTCTAAGTCATCGCTACCTTACAGCCGTATATGGCATCGAACCCCAGCCTTGGCAACAAGGCATTGAAGACTTTGCTCTTTTTCTAAAAAACGATTTTACCCAAACAGATAAATAAATATATATGAGTCAATATAGCAACGAGATTAACCTTAGACGTACTTTTGCGATAATCAGTCACCCTGACGCAGGTAAAACTACACTGACCGAAAAGCTTCTTCTTTTCGGTGGTGCTATACATGTCGCAGGAGCTGTAAAGAGTAACAAGATTAAGAAGACAGCCACGAGTGACTGGATGGAAATCGAGAAGCAACGTGGTATTTCAGTCGCAACCTCTGTGATGGGCTTTGAGTACAACGGGCATAAGATTAACATCCTTGATACCCCCGGCCACCAAGACTTTGCAGAAGATACTTTCCGAACTCTTACTGCTGTAGACAGCGTTATTATTGTCATTGACTCAGCTAAGGGTGTAGAAGCACAGACACGCAAACTTATGGAAGTTTGTCGCATGCGTAAAACGCCTGTAATTGTGTTCATGAACAAGTTAGACCGCGAAGGGCGTGATACTTTTGATTTGCTTGATGAAGTTGAAGCTGAATTGAAAATCAACGTGCGTCCTCTATCTTGGCCTATTGACATGGGGCAACGCTTCAAAGGTGTTTACAACATCTATGAGCAAGGGCTAAACCTATTCACACCCGACAAACAGCGTATTACCGAGAGTGTAGCTATTAGCGACATTCATTCTCCCGAACTAGAACGTTATATATCGCCAGAGCAAGCAGAGAAATTACGTGCAGACCTTGAGCTCGTTGATGGCGTGTATCCAGAGTTTGACCGTGAAGCTTACTTAAGAGGTGAACTTGCACCAGTCTTTTTTGGTTCAGCCCTTAATAACTTCGGTGTACAAGAGCTTCTTAATTGTTTCATAGACATAGCTCCATCCCCACAAGCTGTACAAGCAGAAGAGCGTATCGTCAATCCACACGAAGAGCCATTCACTGGCTTTGTATTCAAGATACACGCGAATATGGACCCTAACCATCGTAGTTGTATCGCCTTCGTGAAGATTTGCTCAGGCCGTTTTGAGCGCAATGCCAACTACAAACACGTGCGTTTGGGCAAGATGATGAAGTTCAGTAGCCCTACCGCATTCATGGCTCAGAAGAAAGAGACTGTGGAGGAGGCTTTTGCTGGAGATATTATCGGTCTTCCAGATACGGGCAATTTCCGCATCGGAGATACGCTAACAGCAGGAGAAGTTCTGCACTTTAAGGGATTACCTAGCTTCTCACCAGAGCAATTCAAGTATATTGAAAATCAAGACCCAATGAAGACCAAACAACTTGCTAAGGGTATTGACCAGCTCATGGGCGAAGGTGTAGCTCAGCTCTTCACAAACCAATTTAATGGACGCAAGATTATTGGTACTGTTGGGCAACTTCAGTTTGAAGTTATTCAATATCGTTTGCTACATGAATACGGAGCAGCCTGCCGATGGGAACCAGTAAGCCTACATAAGGCTTGTTGGATTGAGAGTGATAATCCTGAATCTCTTGAGAACTTCAAGAAGCGTAAAGCTCAATTTATGGCAAAGGACCTATCGGGACGTGATGTTTATCTTGCCGATAGTGCTTACGTTTTGATGATGGCGCAACAAGATTTCCCTGATATTCGCTTCCACTTTACCAGCGAATTTAGCAAATAAAATAACGAACAACCATTCTATACAAACTAAGGGCTGTATCAAGGTAATCTTGATACAGCCTTTTTAATTTTGCAACTTAACTCAACCTTATACTCTAGCAAAAGAACCAAATCCTTGCCCAAGCTTCAAGACCGATATAAAGTACAATAATCGTTATAATAAACTTTATAACTAGGCAAGCATACTAACTCTAAATCATAGACTTACAGAGTAATCTGCAGACTTCAGCTGTAGTCTCTTCAAACTACGGCTGAAGTTTGTACAGACTACACGTGTAGTCTGCACAAACCTCGCCGAG
>RBKG01000328.1 GCA_003640335.1 Porphyromonas sp. | reverse complement strand
GTTAGCGATTTCTAATTACCTTTGCCAAGAGATAAAATTACAATCAATACATGGACATTATCGACCTCGCAAACTTTCTGCAAACACACTGGCTCCCTCTACTCGCAGGACTAGTTAATTTCGTTTGGGTATATCTTGAATATAAAGCAAGCATTTGGCTCTGGCCTGTGGGTATTGTACTCCCTATCCTTTATATTGCGGTTAGCTGGGATGCCCTCTATATAGGTAATATCGTTATCAACATTTACTACCTAATCACGAGTATCATTGGTTGGATTATGTGGCTCCGAAAAGGAGATAATGAAGAAGAAGCTCCTATACGACATGCCCACCCAAGAGAATTAGTACTTGCGCTGTTAGGCATACTCATCTTATCTGTACCAGCTTACTACCTCCTAGACGGCAATAGCTCAATGCCTTCATTAGATGCGGTAGCCACAGTAACCTCTTTTATCGGTATGATATTCTTGAGTAAGAAAATCGCCGAGCACTGGTTCTGCTGGATTATCGCCAATAGCCTCAGCTCAATTATCTTCTTCAATGCTGAAGACTCTATCACCACTGTCGTCTTCATCGTTAATCTAACAGTAAGCATACTCGGTCTAATCCGTTGGTACAAGCTTATCCGAGAAACAAACGAACAAGTCACATTAAACTAACTTCCATGAAGCACTACCCCATCAATGAGTATCACGCTTACGATACTATTGTATTAGCCAATGGCGCTTTCCCCACACACCCTAGCGCACTAGCGCATATTGACCGCTGGATAAATCAGCCTGAGCAAATTATGCTGGCCTGCTGCGATGGCGCCGTCAACAACCTACAAAGCTACACAGATTTGCTCCCCAATATCGTTGTAGGCGATTTGGACTCTGTGCAACCCAGCTTACGTGAACGTCTTGGCAAGCGCGTTATACATATCTCGGAGCAAGAAACCAATGACCTAACTAAAACGATGCACCACGTTACGCAAGAAATAGGTAAAAAGCGCATCGTCTTACTCGGCATTACAGGCAAAAGAGATGACCACATGCTCGGCAACCTTGTTGTGCTTCCTCATTATGCTCCATGGGTAGACGAACTTGTCATCGTTACTGACAGCGGATACTTCCGCCTAATAAAAGAAGACGCAAGCCTAGAGGTCGAGGTAGGGCAAGGGATATCCATTTTCTCCTTTGAGCCCAAGCCCATTAGCCTTATCGGCTTACACTGGCCTCTGACGGACTATGTCCTGCCCTATCTGTGGAGTGGCACACTCAATCGTGCAGACGAAAAGATTATTACCATCAAAACGAAACACCCTATACTCGTCTTTGTCGCCAACAAATAAATTTTTCTCTCCTAGAATTAGACTCATTATAACGACGTCCCCATTTTTACCATTTTATCGAAAGATTTTATTGGCTTAATAAGGGACTAAGGGGCTCATACTCGGCCAATTTCTATTGCAAGGATAAATTATATTCTCTATCTTTGCTCTAGAAAGACGTTAAATACGCTTTCATAGTTAAGGTTTTGGTTAAGTAGGTTGGAGCAGGCTGTGAAGTTTGCTCCCCTTTTTTTTGAAATCTCAAGAATTATCGTATCTTTGGCACACAAACATAAAAACTAATAAATAATA
This sequence comes from Porphyromonas sp., assembly GCA_003640335.1. Classification (GTDB taxonomy): domain Bacteria; phylum Bacteroidota; class Bacteroidia; order Bacteroidales; family Porphyromonadaceae; genus Porphyromonas. Next base: position 634 of record RBKG01000328.1, on the reverse strand, counting down.
CCAATTATGGCACAGGAAGAACAAAACAACCCTTCATTCAACATCGAACTACCAGAAGAAGTAGCTAACGGCGTATACAGCAACCTTGCTGTAGTGATGCCTTCACAAAACGAGTTTGTACTCGATTTCGTAAGCGTACTACCTGGTCAGCAGTCTGCTAAGGTACGTAGCCGTGTTATCATGACTCCTGCTAACCTCAAGCGTCTTGTACGCATCCTACATCAGAATGTAGTTGCATACGAACAAGAAATGGGCACAATCGTCCTTCCTGAAGACTCTTTCCAAGCTGAAGGCGAACACATTGCAGAAGGTCAGGCTTAAGCCTTAGACTAAGACAACAAAAAGGCTATCGCAAATAATTTGCGATAGCCTTTTTTCTTTTAGAATAACGCAGCGAGTGCCGTATTATACAATGGTCCCTAGATTGGAGAGAGGTAGAACGTACTATTGATATTATATGTCCCCCTGACCTCAAAAGTCTTCTCCGACTTAACTGGTAATGCTCCATTCATAGGCGCAAGAGGAAGGACAACCATCTTAGTACGATTCTCAACGGCAGGACCCGAACGACCTTGGTCAAGCCAAGAGACATATATCTTATTCGTAGAAACGCTGTAGCCCACAGAGAGGAAAT
>RBKG01000265.1 GCA_003640335.1 Porphyromonas sp. | reverse complement strand
GCTTGTACTTGCTGTGCAAGTTCGGCATTCTCTTCTATTGTCTTCTTGATAGCCGTAATGATTTGAGGATTATTATTAAATAACTCCTTCACCTCCTTAAGCAAATCTTCTACTTGGTAAAGCATCTTCTCTGCTCCAGCACCTGTTACGGCTTCGATACGGCGTACACCAGCTGCCACAGAGCTTTCGCTAATAATACGGAAGAAGCCAATACGTCCGGTTGCTGATACGTGAGTACCACCACAGAGTTCTATTGATGTTCCATATTTAAGTACACGAACTTCCTCGCCATACTTTTCGCCAAAAAGAGCCATTGCTCCCATTGCCTGAGCTTCTGCAATAGGCACATTACGGAATTCTTCTCTAGGGAAGTTTTCACGGATACGTTCGTTTACGAGTTGCTCAACCTTGCGCAAGTCACTAGGTTCAACTTTGCTAAAGTGAGAGAAGTCAAAACGAAGAACATCAGGAGATACAAATGATCCCTTTTGCTCAACATGAGTACCTAATATTTCACGAAGAGCTTCATGTAAAAGGTGCGTAGCAGTGTGGTTAGCTTCTGCTGCATGACGCTTCTCTATATTGATAACAGCTGTTAGTTCGCAGCTTGCATCCTCAGGAAGCTTAGTCATCAAATGCACAGGCAGATTATTTTCTCTCTTAGTATCGAAGACTTCGTACTTCGTTGTGCCATCTGTGAGGTAACCGCTATCCCCTACTTGACCACCCATTTCAGCATAGAATGGTGTAGACGAAAGCACTACTTGATAGTATTCCTTATTCTTCTGCTTAACCTTACGATAACGAAGAATTTCTGTATCACATTCTGTGTAATCGTAACCCAAGAATGTTGTTTCTCCTTCACGAAGAATAACCCAGTCTTCAGTATCTAGGGCTGCAGCATTACGCGCTCTAGCTCGCTGAGCTTCCATAGCCACATTAAAGCCCTCTTCATCAAGACTACAACCATGCTCCGAAAGGATTAAGGCTGTAAGGTCTAGAGGGAAACCATAGGTATCATATAGAACGAAAGCGTCATCTCCGCTCAAGGTCTTATTACTGCCGAGCTCCTCTATTTTCTTTTCGAGAAGACGGATACCAGTTTCCAATGTGCGTAAGAAGCTTTCTTCCTCCTCCTTAATCACGCGTTGGATAAGGTCCTTACCCTTGATCAGTTCGGGGTAAGCATCACCCATAGAGTCAATAAGCGCAGGAATTAGGCTATACATAAAGGCATCTCTTCTTCCTAGGAAAGTATAGCCGTAACGCACAGCACGGCGCAAGATACGACGAATGACATACCCTGCCTTAGCATTTGATGGCAATTGACCATCAGTAATAGCAAAAGCAATCGTACGGATATGGTCAGCAATAACGCGCATAGCGACATCGCTCTTAGCATCTGCCCCATAGTTTACTCCCGTTAGAGTTGAGATGGCTTGAATAATTGGCGTGAATACATCTGTATCGTAGTTAGATGTTTTGCCCTGTATCGCCATACACAGACGCTCAAAGCCCATACCAGTATCAATAACATGGTTAGGAAGGCTATCTAATGAGCCATCAGCCTTGCGGTTGAATTGCATAAATACAAGGTTCCAAATCTCAATAACCTGAGGATGTCCTTGGTTAACCAATGTCAAACCATCTACAGCCTTGCGTTCTTCTTCCGAACGTATATCGATATGAATTTCTGAACATGGACCACAAGGACCTTGGTCACCCATTTCCCAGAAATTGTCGTGCTTATTACCGTTTAGGATACGCTCTTGAGGAAGATACTGAGCCCAGTAGCCAGCGGCTTCTTCATCTCGGTGTAGACCTTCGTCCTCTGCTCCCTCAAAAACAGTAACGTATAATCGGCTCTTATCTACCTTAAGAACTTCTGTAAGAAATTCCCAAGCCCATTCGATTGCTTCTTTTTTGAAATAGTCACCAAAAGACCAGTTACCAAGCATTTCAAACATCGTGTGGTGATAGGTATCATGCCCAACTTCCTCTAGGTCATTATGCTTACCACTCACACGCAAACACTTCTGAGAGTCTGCTACACGAGGATACTTGATTTCTGCATGCCCAAGGATGATATCTTTAAATTGATTCATCCCTGCGTTTGTAAACATAAGCGTTGGGTCGCCCTTAACTACCATAGGAGCTGAGGGTACAATCTGGTGTCCTTTGCTAGCAAAGAATGATTTATAGGATTCTCTTATCTCTTTCGATGTCATCATATAATACAATTATCTCTTATTTTTATTAGG
>RBKG01000272.1 GCA_003640335.1 Porphyromonas sp. | reverse complement strand
CTGTACAAACTACGGCTGAAGTTTGTGCAGACTACACGTGTAGTTTGTACAGACTTCGCCGAGTGCTGAACTTATGTGCGCGCACTTATTATAAAATGTTTGTGCGGATGTAGTTTTATTCTGCGGTTGCGCTTAAGGTGAAATGTATGGATATTTGTTTTGAGTGATAATGTGTTATATTTGCACGAATTATCATCAGAAGGATTGATGATATGTAGTATAAACTTGAATGAGTATGAAGAAAAATATTTTATTAGCACTAGCACTTGTTGGTACTATGCTATCAGCTCAAGCCCATGACCAGAGAGGGGGTGGATGTTGTCTAGCGAAGAAAGAGGTGATTAAGCCTCGCAAGGCTGATGTAGCGGTAGAGTGTGCACTATCTCTTAAGGGTAGTGATCCTTTGTTTAGCTTACAGTCTAATGATGTGTCAAATGGCACACTTGGAACTATAAAGGGTCGCTATTTCCTCAATGATGGACTTGCATTAAGAGGAGGCTTAGGACTTGCTTTTGCGAGTGTTGAGCAGGATGTTCAAACAAATAAGATGAGTGCTCTAGCTGTTGATGCTGGAATCGAAAAGCATTTTAAGGGAACTAAGCGCTTGTCTCCTTATATTGGAGCAGAGCTTAATTTTGCTCACGTTGGGAAGTCTGTAAAGCTTGGTGATACGAGCAGAAAGACTGCAGATGCTCAGATGTATGGATTTACAGGACTTATTGGCGCTGATTATTATATAGCACCAAAGGTGTATGTTGGTGTTGAGGGTGGTTTAGGATTTCGCTATAGTACAGATAGTCCAGAAGCTACAACTTTAGGAACAAGCATGCGAGGAGGTCTTCGTTTTGGTTTTGTCTTCTAGAAGACTTCAGACCATCTAAATTAGTAGAGTCATCTATCATCAGGGTTGAGGTAGGTGACTCTATTTCCTTTTAAGTTAAGCCCTGTTTTATAATTGAGCTTATGGCAATTGTCTGTATTATGCCTTCTGTTTAATTACAAAATATTGCATTGAAAAGTGTATCTTTGTGGACGTCTAATTTTTAGAATAGTAGTAAATAAGTATATAATATGAGTAAGTTTCCCGAATATAACCAATTAAACCTTTCGGAGGTCAATCAGTCAATGCTCGGTAAATGGGAGGAAGAAGCACTCTTCCAAGAAAGCCTTCGAGTGAGAGAAGGCGCTCCATCATTTGTTTTTTATGAAGGACCTCCTTCTGCAAATGGTATGCCGGGTATTCATCATGTTATGGCACGTAGTATCAAGGATATTTTCTGCCGTTATAAGACGATGAAGGGATTTCTTGTTAACCGTAAGGCAGGTTGGGATACTCACGGTTTGCCTGTAGAGCTTGGTGTGGAAAAGACATTAGGTATTACCAAGGAGAATATCGGGAAAACAATCAGCGTAGAGGACTATAATGCCGCTTGTCGCCGTGATGTAATGAAGTTTACTGCTGAGTGGGAAAGTCTAACAAAGCAGATGGGATATTGGGTGGATATGAAGCATCCATATATTACTTATGACAATCGCTACATCGAGACTCTATGGTATCTACTCAAGCAGATTTATAAGAAGGGTCTATTATATAAGGGCTATACTATTCAACCTTATTCCCCAGCAGCTGGTACTGGTCTTAGTACTCACGAACTAAATCAGCCTGGTTGTTATCGAGATGTAAAAGATACTACTTGTATAGCACAATTTAAGGTTAAGAACCCTTCAGAGCAATTGCTGGGACATGGTGAAGTTTATTTCCTAGCCTGGACTACCACGCCTTGGACACTTCCAAGTAACACAGCCCTCTGCGTTGGTCCGAATATAGATTATGTCGCTGTACGTACATTTAATCCTTATAACGCTCTCCCTATTACCGCTATTTTAGCTCGTCCTTTGTTGGCTTCTTTATTCTCGTTGGAGCATGAAGGTGCTGAGGCTCTTGCCGCTTATGAACAAGGGCAAAAGGCTCTTCCATTCCAAGTGATAGCTGAGTGGAAGGGTACTGATCTTGTTGGTCTGGAGTATGAGCAACTCTTCCCATGGGTTAAGCCAATGGGTAAGGCTTTTAGCGTGATTTCGGGAGATTTTGTAACTACAGAAGATGGTACTGGTATCGTACACATTGCTCCGACCTTTGGCGCTGATGACAATAAAGTAGCTAAAGCTCATGGCATTGTAGGGCTTATGGTCATAGATAAAGATGGCGTTGAGCGTCCATTAGTAGACTTGCAAGGTCGTCTTTATCCTATTGAAGAACTTGATGAAAAGTTTG
>RBKG01000317.1 GCA_003640335.1 Porphyromonas sp. | reverse complement strand
CCTAGACCTAAAAGCACATCACCAGGAACACGCATCCAACGAATAGTTTGCATAATATCTTGTTGGAGGAATTCTGCTGAACGAGCCGACCAATAGGCATTAGTTATAGACTCATGTGCCTGCATAATACCTATTGGTAATACACTAATAGTTACCATGAGGAATAAGCCTATATTAATCATCCAAAATGCAGTACCAATAAGACGATCATTCCACTTATAGTCTGGATACAAGCCTCTTAAGCAGAATAACATCAAACCGATACCCAAAATACCATATACGCCAAACAGAGCAGCATGTCCATGCACAGCAGTCGTATTCAGCCCTTGCAAGTAATAGAGTGCAATAGGAGGATTGATGGCAAAACCAAAGATACCCGCTCCTAAGAAATTCCAGAAACACATTGCAATAAAGCAATAGATAGGCCACTTATAATCTTCTAACCATTTTGTAGCCTTCGAAAGCTTATAGTTGTGATAGGCTTCCATCCCAATCAAAACAAGAGGAACTATCTCTAATGCACTAAACGTAGCACCAAGAGCTAAAACAGCTGTTGGGGTAGCACTAAAATAGAGGTGGTGGCAAGTACCTAATATTCCTCCAGCTAAGAATATAATCGTAGAGAAGAGTACTGATGTCGTTGCTGACTTAATGCGCAGCAAACCAAGACGACAGAATAGGAAAGCAGCAACAACAGTTGCAAAGACCTCAAAGAAGCCTTCCACCCAAAGGTGCACTACCCACCAACGCCAATACTCAGCAATAGCCATATGGCTCTGACGACCATACATTAGTCCTGCTGCATAGAAGAATGCGATTGCCAAGGATGCAATGATAAAGAGCGTCAAAAGATGGCGATTCTCATCCTTACGTTTAAGAGCAGGAATAAGAGCTCGAATCATTAAGAAGAGCCATAGAACCAAACCTACAAGAAGAAGTATTTGCCAAATGCGACCAAGCTCTACATATTCATATCCTTGATGTCCTAACCAGAAGTTCTCTATTAGACCGAGCTTCTGCATGACGCCCATCCACTGACCGATGAGAGAACCTACCACAACAAACACAAGAGCACCAAAAAGGATATTAACTCCTAAGGCTTGATACTTAGGTTCATTACCCGAAACAGCTGGAGCGATATACAATCCTGTAGCCAACCAAGAAGTAGCAATCCAAAGAATAGCTAACTGTACATGCCAACTACGAGAAACTGCTTGAGGCAAGAAATCCTGAATAGGTAAGCCAAAAAGCGCATCTCCTTCTACTCCATAGTGGGCAGTCACTGCTCCCAAAGTCATCTGAACTAGCATCAGAGCTGACACAATCCAGAAGTACTTGAGGCTAGCTTTCATAGAAGCAGTAGGCTTCATGCCTCGCAAAGGGTCTGAACTAGGAGACAGAACTTCCTCTTCCTTAGATTGAGCATGATAGTAAACTAAGATACCAACAGCCGTCAATAGAATCAAGACACTAAACCCTGACCATAGATGTAATGATGTTGGAGCAATGTTACCCAATACAGGGTCATGAGGCCAGTTATTAGTATAACTCACATTATCACCAGGGCGGTTAGTTACGCAGACCCATGAAGACCATGCAAAGAAGGCATTCATCTGAGCCATACGATTGGCATCATCTAGTGATTTCTCTCGAAGAGCATAAGCCTTACGTAGTTTCTTATACTCAGGAGAGTTATCTCCGAGAAAGAGCTTAGTGTAATGCTGACCAACTTCACGAGCCACTTCTGCCCTAAGTGGGCTAAATGTTATGATTCCAGTATTAGGATCATAGGTATTCTTACGTAACTCATTCTGAAGAAGCACCTGATACTTAGCCTTATCTGCCTCCGAAAGAGTGTCATAATTTAAGCTATCTCGTTCAGCGAGCTTCTTGAGCATTAGCACAGACTCGCGATGTAAATAGTCTGCATTCCAGTCTGGTGCAATATATGCACCATGTCCCCAAATACTCCCGACAGTTTGTCCTCCAATAGATTGCCAAACATTTTGACCATCTTTGATATCCTGTCCTTCAAAAAGAACTTTTCCATCAGTAGTTACAACCTTAGTTGGGAAAGGTGGCATACTACGGAAGATTTCAATCCCGAAGAACCCAAGGACAGCAAAAGAGAGTATGAGTACAGCCCCTAAGGCATACCATAATTTCTTTGGTGTCATTTGTTTATTAGTTAGTTATTAGTAATGAAAGTTGACAGAGAACATGTGTGCTTAGTACACGTGTTCGAACCAAAAGTATAAAAAGCATTTGCCTCGAAGTGAAACATATGTTACATTTGGCATTATTTTATC
>RBKG01000286.1 GCA_003640335.1 Porphyromonas sp. | reverse complement strand
AAGAGCTTTTACCACATCGATACCCTTTCCTTCTTGTAGATAAAATCATTGAGAGGGGGGCTGATTACGTTGTTGGGATTAAGAATGTAACAGCTAATGAATCTTTCTTTCAGGGGCATTTCCCTGGAGAACCAGTTATGCCTGGGGTGTTACAGGTCGAAGCAATGGCGCAGGTCGGAGGGCTCTTCATTCTTGGAGACTTGGAAAACCCAGATAGCTATTCGACTTACTTCTTGAAGATTGACAATGTCAAGTTCCGCCAAAAGGTAGTACCAGGCGATACACTTATTTTCAAGGTTCGCCTAGTTTCAGAGATGCGCCGTGGTATGGCTAATATGCGTGGGTTGGCTTTCGTCGGGGAAACGCTCGTTTGCGAATGCGACTTCATGGCTCAGATTGTAAAGAATAAGTAAGAACAATTATGTCTAATAATCTTATAAGTCCTATGGCTTCAGTGCATCCCTCAGCGGAAATCGGTGAAGGAGTGCAGATTGGAGCCTTTGCCGTAGTTGAAGAGAATACTGTTATTGGCGAGGGGACTATCATTCACTCAGGTGCTTATGTGCGCTATGGTGCGCGTATAGGTAAGCACTGTCAAATACATCCAGGAGCTGTTATCTCAGGTATTCCTCAAGACCTAAAGTTTGTTGGCGAGGATAGTGTAGCGATTATTGGTGACTATACACAAGTAAGAGAGTGCGCTACGGTCAATCGTGGTACTGCTTCCAAAGGTAAAACTGTTGTTGGTAGCCATTGCCTGCTTATGGCTTATAGTCATATTGGACACGATTGTATTCTTGGAGATTATATCATTATCGGAAATGCTTCTCAGGTAGCGGGTGAAGTAATCATTGATGATTATGCTATTGCTAGTGGAGGAACGCTCATTCATCAGTTTAGTCGCGTGTCTAAGCATGTGATGATACAGGGCGGTAGCCGTGTCAGTAAGGATATTCCTCCTTATGTCTTAGTTGGTCGTGACCCTCTTTCTTATTGTGGTATAAACATCGTGGGATTGCGTCGTAGAGGTTTTACGAATGCTCAGATTTATCAAATCAACGAGATTTATCGCACCATCTATCAGAGAGGACTTAATACCACTCAGGCTATCAAGGTTATTCAAGAAGAACAGCCTAACGATGAAATAACTCAATTTATCATTGACTTTATCTCCTCATCAGAGCGAGGCATCGTCAGAGGTAATATGGACTAATGAATAAAATCTACTCTGCACTTCAGTTGATGCGCTTATATCAGCTTGCTCAAGCAACTGAGCATATAAGCGAACATGACCTTATAGAGAAGTCAGCACAAGCCTTTACAACCTTGTTTACAGAACAGTATAGAGGCTTTGCTCGTCCAGTATTTATTTTCGCTGGGTATGCTGATAATGGAGCTATCGCTCTTGCTGTCGCACGTCTTTTGAAGGCTAGACGCATAGCTCCAGAGGTTTATCTCTTCTCTAATAAGGGTGTTCTGTCCGAGGTGTGTCAAGTGCAGCGTACACGTAGCGAACAAGCAGAAGTGCGTGTTCACTACATAACTAATCAATTTACTGCTCCTACTATTCCTGAGGATGCCTTAATCATTGATGGTTTATTTGGCTCAGAGGCTACACATGGGCTAGACGGTGGCTTTGTGAACTTAGCTCAATGGATTAACGGCTTGGGGCGTGAGCTTGTCAGTATTGACTTGCCATCGGGCATACTTGCTGATGGCAACATAGCTGCAGATAGGTCAAAGTCTATACGAGCCAATAAAACGATAACCTTTGAATCTCCTCGTTTGGCTATGCTGATGAGTGAGAATGCGCCCTATGTAGGAGAATGGTTCGTCGTTTCTCTTGGTCTGAGCAATAATCTCAAGGAGCAGGTAAGCAGTACATACTATTACCATAGTGAACAGTCTTTAGCACGTTCATTGCTGAGAAGGGATACTTTTAGTCATAAGTCTAACTATGGCAAAGCTCTCATCGTTGGTGGTGATAGTGGTTATTATGGTCAATTGATTCTAGCGACGAAGGCTGCTATGACTACTGGAGTAGGTATTGTAGAGGTCGCATGTCCGACTCAAGCTCATGTTCCTTTAATCTTGGCGACACCTGAAGCTGTATTGAGTGATAATAGAGCTCATGAGCATAACTTGCCAAGAGACCTCCGCTCCTATAAAGCTATAGCTATAGGTACGGGAATGAAATCATCACTTCAGGAGGATGAGTTGAGAAATATATTTTCGTCGTACAGGCAGCCTCTTGTTTTAGATGGTACAGCTATAGAAACAATCTCAGAGCATACAGCTTTGTTAGATGTTA
>RBKG01000158.1 GCA_003640335.1 Porphyromonas sp. | reverse complement strand
TAGATAAGCATCATGAAGGCATGGATTACATCATGCTAAGGGCTATGATTGAAGACATGTTGGGAGGCACTATCTATCCCGTAGGTATTAAAGACCTTGCTCTTTGGTGCAGTATAACAGAGTTGTCAAAACAATTTAATCCAATTAACCGAAGATAGTTAAATGTCTTCATAATCTTAGAAAAAGTACTGGGGCTAAATTATACAATATAACTTAGCCCCAATGCTTTATTGTTGAAATTACTAACTTGACTACGCTGGAATACCTCCTATGATGAGTAACTTAGGTTTCTTGATTCCTTCTAACTTATAGTAACCTTTATCAGAATTTTCTGTAACTCTCCAGCTTCTTTGAAGACAGATACCTACACCGGCATAACGATGGTAAAGGCGTCCATGCTCCATTTCTCTGAGTAAATCATACTTTACAAGAGGGTAGTGCCAATATAGTTCTTCCTTATACTCATAAGCTTTGCAAAGCTCTGTACAAACCCTCTCAAAGGTCGCCTTCGTGGGTACATGTTCCTTTTCTAGGCTGTAGGTTAGAAGCATACGTAGAGCTTGTGCAATATGTCCTATGTTTAATAAAAGCTGGAAGCGCCAGTCAATCCCTGAACCATGTTCTTTATGAGCAAGATATCCATTCATACCTTCGTATTCGAGATCGAAAAGTGGTTGCTTCAAGAGTGCGATTATTCCAGGCCATAAGTAGCTAGCATTCCACTGCCACGACCTAGCATCAACGACCTCATTAGTTAGTTGTGCAAGAGTAGAGAATTGTGAATCTGAACAATCAAAGTCAAGACTAAAATCAATTTGTCCTTGTAGCGTTTTGTTTAGCTCCAACAGTAGTATGCTGTCTCGTCTACTTGGATGCTTATGAAGGTAGCGGAGCTTCTTTTGTTCAAAGGCCAAACGAGGATGGTTGCTATCCTCTGTCGTACATAAATATTCCTCTATATTAGAGCAGTAAGGAGCAATGGAGTCTAGAAGTAAAATATAGCTACGCATGCTTGTGTAAGTTCTAAGTTTAGAGTCGATGATAAGATTCCAAACAATACGCATCCATTGCTCGTAAGCCTTATAGCTACGAGTCTGCTCGTCTGTATTGTCAATAAATAGCATTAAGGCATAGAGTGCTATACGTTCTCTCATCCCTAATTTATTCTTGTCGAGAAAGTATGGATAGGCTTGCTGTTTTGTATCTAATTCCCATGGACTATGCAGGAGTTTGCTGTATTTTATCCCGTTTGAGCTAGCGAGGAAATCAAAGAATACAACCATTTTATCTAAACGATCTTCAGAAGAGTCTAGTATAGTTTCATAGGGCAAAAAGCGTGTATAAACTTCTCCAGTGAAACTTTCCGTGAGTTCTGTAGGGATAGTATTGTTGATAGGATTTTCAGACAAGCTAACCCAAAGGTTATAAAAGTAACGATTGAATAGACGCAAATACCTGAGATCAAAGTCTTTGTAAATATCGTCTGTAATATCGTCCATAGCTTCTCCCCAAGCTAAATCTGCCCATGTATGATCTAGTTTTCTATCATAACTATCAGACTTAGAAAAGTCATGCCCATGTTTGCGTAGATAGTTAATGAAGTCTGCTTTTAGGTTTTCAACAGAAGAGAGTGGTTTGCCACGACCATTCATTTTAATATACAAATCATCAGATAGATTATACTCCCCGATGTCCAGAGTTTGGAACTGTATACGATCTAAATCGTCTAGTTGTAATTGGGTTATTGCTTGTTTGGCTTCTATATAATCGAGCAAATGTAACATCCCATCAATAGTAGGGTCATAGGCATAGCTCGAAGTAAACCATCGTCGTTCACGGATATACTGACTAGAAGTTTTGTTCCCTCTTTGACGATAGCCGGCTACAAAGCTTTCTGAGCAGATTTGCTGGCAGAAGTCTCTAGCTGATGCTCGTGTTGCATAGCTAAAGCGACGAAGTAAGTTTAAAAGTATGTGTAAAGATTTCTCTAGTCTGCCGACATGCTTATCTATGTGGATGTACCAGTAAAGTAGCCAAAGAGTAGTTAATCTTTGTTGCCCATCAAGAGGTATAAAAGTCTCCTCATCACTATTGGGATTACGCTTTTCTATAGAACCATAGATTAAGTCGAGATTGATAATCCCATCATGAGCACTGAGATGCTCAAATAAATAATCAAGGAAATTTCGTCCTTTATCGTTGAGTTGCTCAGAGCCTATTTCTTTGGGGCGTCCCTGTGCATAATCTCGTTGCAACATAGGGATTTCAATAGCAGCATAGCGAGCAATGAAAGATATAAAGTTTGTTGTAGACATAGTTTCTAGTTATTAGAGTGGACAAATTCCTTGATAGATTGGTAGATATAGTCTTCATGAGCATGTTTATCCTGCTTGCTCCATTTATCTAGACGAGCTTCAGCATTTGGAAAATATTTCATGAAAGCAATCCTTGTACCTTGAGGAATGAAGCGTCCTTGTGCATCATATTTCCTAATTGTGTTTCGTTTCTGTATAAATAGGTCATTGCCATAACTTCTGTTGATAGAGGCATCTAATAGAACGAGGTTACCTAGAGATTGGCTGAACTCGTCTCCTGTTTCTCCCTCAACGGAACTAATCTCTTCCCTTATCGCTTGGAAAAGTTCGTCATCAGACTCACTTCGATTGATATAGCTTTCAACCTTAAGCCTAAGAGTTTCATCCCACTCTTGTTTGATTGAATGGGGGATGCGTTCGAACCATTCGAGTTGGGCATTGATACCTTTGATGGTTTTCTCTGTCTGTGAATCTATATGTTCAATATCCCAACCAGATTGTCGTTTTCCAGTTGCATTGAATTCGTCGAATGGGAAACGTTCGTAACTATTGGGGCGTAGGCAGAGCTGGATGTTATGGAGCAGTAAAAGAGCTCGTACGTTAATTTTATTGTACAAGTTCTTCCTATCTTCCTTCGGAGTATCCTTAAGGAAGAATCCGTTATCTCTGCTATAGGCTAAGTACGAAAAGACGGGGAGTTTTTTGATTTCTGCTTTTAGTTCACTAACCAATTGATCTATACTTGCATGAAAGCCAAGGTTAGTGCTTATGGAATAAAGCTTCTCGGTGCTAACTCCTTGGCTTGTAAGGAACCCAATATAGTGGTAGAGGGTATGATTTTCATACCAAGTTTGGATGGTAATGAAGATATCGAGTTCTCGTTTCCCAAAATAATTGAGGTTAGTGTGCTTATGCTCAATGAGATATTCAATACAGTCAAATAATCTTTTGCCATTTAGCTCATTAGCTAATGATTGGTCTGATTTAAAGAGATTAATAACCATACTAAAGAGTTTCTGTATACGCACCTCCGGTTGCTGTTCTTGACCGAATGCAAAGCTCCAAAAGTCAGATTTACGAAGCGTCTGTTCTATATGATCCCATGTTCTAGATAATTCTATTTGTTCACGTAGTGGATTTTGCTCGAAGTTAGCTCTGTTGAGTAGCATCGCTTTTATGAGTTCTACATCAGCTAGTGGAATCTTTCCTATATTATTACGTTCAAAAACCTTTATAGGGTCTTCTTGTGCATCTACCTCATACCAAATAACTTTTACTTGGTTTAAGAATATCCTTTGGAAATCATCATCATCAACTCCTTTGTTTTTTTCTGTGAACCAATAATGAATTGCTTCATAGGCACGAGCGATATGCCAAAAGTCAATGCTACGTTCTAATTCAGTAGGTATAATAACCTTATCTCTCTCATCTAGAGAAATCGATGTTAAAGCAGTAGTGATTTCTGGGCGAGTTTGGTAGGTCAGAGTAATCGTTGAGTATTTGTTTCTTCCTCGGAAGAACTCATTGAAGTAGTGAATAATCAGTGTGATTGTTGTTAAACGTTGCTGACCATCGAGTACTTCATAAAGACCATTTTCCGCATTGTTAGGGAGTAAAACAAGTGGTTGGAGGCAATAGAAATTATTTTCATTTTGCCCACTTTGCCCAAATTTCCAAATATCATCAAGGAGTTTAATTACTTCTTGTTTCCCCCAACGATAACCTCGTTGGTAGTTGGGAATAAAAAAGGTATGGTCTGCAAGAGCAGAGATAGGATATAGTTGCATAAGGTATAAATCTAATTGTTTTAGTATGCTATAAGTATCATTCTATTTTTTTAGGGCATATTTAGTGAGATTTTGTGCAATCTCATTTACAGATATAGAATTCTCTGTTGTATTATCTCCATAGAGGTCTTTACGCATGATGTGCATAAGCTGTAAAAGCTCTTCGGTCAGGCGTAGATAAAAGCTCCTATCCATATCTTTATTGTAGGTAGATTCCATACTGAGCAAATCCAGTATTTTCTCTATTTGAGAAATAATACCTAGGGTATTTTCCTCTGTAGCATGTAGCTTAAGGTAGCTAATCTGAAAGATGAGATCAATGTACTCATTTCTCTCAACACTTCCTCTCTCAGGAATAGTTAGTTTACCATCTTGCAAAATGCTATTTAGATGAACTAAAAAATCATGATAGATAGCTTGTTTCTTCTCAAAGATTTTAATGCTTTTTTCTCGCTTTTCTTGACTCTGAGTTTGTCCTTGCAAAAGGAAAACTGTTACAATAGCTGTCAAGACAACTCCAATCAAAGAACCATATAGTCTATTGAACAAAGTATCAAGGTCAAAAATCTGGAAGAGTATAGATGCCGCTAATACGAGAATAGCAAAGAGAAGAACCCAATATTGCCAAGTAGATGTTTTGTTCATGTCATGTCGTTTCGGAGAAAAAAGGGGGTGAAGCTATTATTTTATCTTCAACCCCTTTTTCCTAGTTTAGGATAATGTTTATCGTTTGTTCCAAGAAGAACCCGAATTTTTTGAATAATAAAGACCCTTACTAGTTGCCGCTAATAACTCTTTTCCCTCCACGAAACTTAAGAACTCTCCGTAGGAAGAACTGGTACAGCGACTAGACCAAGAAGAGCCTGCATTCTTTGAGTAATAAATCCCCTTGCTTGTGATTGCTAAAAGTTCAGAACCATAAGGGAGTAAATCTCTGAATTCGCCATAAGAAGAACTGGAACAGCGACTGCTCCAAGAAGAGCTTCCATTCTTTGCGTACTCAATACGATTTCTCTCTCCGATGCGAATCATTTCGCCTCCATAGGTAATCATTCTAGGCATGATATGTAAATTTTATTTGTTCTGTACCTTTTACATGTTACAGAGAACCATGGCTGTTGAGGATATATTGGATAGGTGGATATAAAATAAGGGCAACAGCACTCCTTCTTCATATCCAGCTCGGTTAGGCTCTGGTAAAGCCATGGGTTCAGGATAAGCGAAGGCAGTCTGCGCCCTTATATAGGGAGCTGACTTGCCTAGACTTACCACTGTGAACCCTCGTGTTGAATTTACCAGATTTAACCTGAGCTCAGTGATTGTCTGCAAGCAACTTGCAATGGGTAAAGGGTGGCTCGCTTGCCAGTCCCTCTATCTATTATTTATTTTGCGCTAAATTAGCCAAAAATATTTAATAGAACAAACTGCACTTCGTTTATGCCACAAAGGTAGCATCGCAGCTGTCCAATATTTTAGTACAGATAATTTAATCTATCGATTCGTCTTGTTTTTCATATCGGTTTAGCATATGCTTGAGGTCGTGTTTGAGCCAATAAAAAATGTCTCCTTTGTTTATGACCTCGCTTGTATTACCTAATGATAGCAGTGCCAGTATTAAATCATAACTTGGAGCAAGCCAATAGCGAAAGATGCTATAAGATTCATGAGTTTCAATTTCTTCTTGTGAGCTATGGAGAGGAAGAGAGCGTAAATACAGTACCTGAGAACCATAAACTTTTAGCAGAAGTTCTTCGGGGCTGTTTTCTTTTGAGCGGATTATGCCATAGCAGTGGCGAAAGTATTCATTTAGGCTGAAATCTTCAGGCATCTTGAATGTTTCTGACGATAAATATAAATCCTTAATCCTATCAAGGGCATAAATATAAGGTGATTCTTGACCTGTATCTGCAATGAGGTACCATCTCTTCATGAAGAGTCTCAGACCATAAGGAGAGGCTTTGCGCTTAGATAATTGTCCTCCAGAGTGAAAAGAACGATATACAAATTCAATTCTGCGATTGTTTTGCATAGCCTCTGCTATAAGAGAGAGCCAGCGTTCATCAGAATAGGTCGGCTCAAGAATAATGCGATCTTCTAGACCTTGATACATTTGCAATAGGTTGGCTAATGCACTATTATGTATAAGATGAGCTAGAATGGGATGCTGATTTAGGAGTTGGGGATTAGAGAAGTAGTAGCGGTGTGTACCTTTCTCACAAGCAATATCTAAGAGAAAATCCCTAGCAATAGTTTCTTTATGATAGTTGAAACTGCTTCTTGATAAGGGTTCTTTATATTCATTGAGCCAAGAATTTTGCCATGCCTTATCAAGTTCACGAAACGTTTTTGCTTTATTAGGGCTAAGTTGCTCAATGAGCCATAAGCAACGATAAAAGTTAGATGCCATTGTTTCTTAGTACTCGGGGCGATACTTATTATCTTGATCGTCTTCGAGTATGCCGAGATAACTATGATAGCGACTAGGATGTATGCGCCCCTCTTCAATGGCTGTAAGCACAGCACAGCCTGGTTCGTGGGTATGGCTACAATTGTTGAAACGACAATGCTCACTCTCTGAGAATATCTCACGGAAGTAATGACTTACTTCATCTGCTTGCATCTCAATAAGACCAAATCCTTTTATTCCCGGAGTATCAATCAAATAACCATCACAATCGGGTAGGGCTACCATTTGAGAGAAAGTAGTCGTGTGCATACCCTGTAAATGTGCTGAGGAAATCATCGCAGTCTTAAGGTCAGCCCCGGGAATGAGCGTATTGATAAGTGTAGATTTGCCTACTCCCGAGTGTCCCGAGAACAAGCTAATCTTACCCTTCATGTTTTCTTTGATACTGTCAATGCCTAGACCGCTCTTCGCTGACACACGATGACAGATATAGCCGATACTTTCGTAAATGCTGATAATCTCTTCTAAGGCTTCAATGCCATCTTCCGTAAGCGTATCAATCTTATTAAAAACTAACTCTGTCGGTACGCGATAGGCTTCGGCATTAGCTAAAAAACGGTCAATGAATGTTGTGCTGGTTTCGGGAGCATAGAGCGTACAGACGAGAAAAGATACATCTATATTCGCTGCTAGGATATGTGATTGTTTGGAGAGGTTTGCCGCTCTACGCACGATATAATTGCGTCGCTCAAGAATTTCTTTAATATAGTGAGCTTCTCCACCGCCTTCGGGTGTGAGCTTAACCTCGACGTGGTCTCCTACGACAATAGGGCTGGTGGAGCGTATTCCCCTTAAGCGCATATTACCTTTAGCTAGGCATGCACGCTCAACACCATCTTGACATAAGACAAGGTAGTGGCTGCCCGTACAGCGCACTACCAGTCCTTCTATAAGTTCGATATCAGCCAAGGGAAATCAGACAGTCATGATTTCACGTTCCTTTTCAGCGAATACTTCATCTACTCGCTTGATATATTTGTCGTGTAGCTTCTGAACGTCTGCTTCAGCGTCCTTGGCTACATCTTCAGGAGTATTGTCTGTCTTAATAGACTTCTTAATAGTATCATTAGTATCACGGCGTACATTGCGGATACGGATTTTAGCTTCCTCTGCATCTGCCTTAACTTGCTTAACTAGTTCGCGGCGACGCTCTTCGGTAAGAGGGGGGATACCAAGGCGAATAAGTTCACCATTATTTTCAGGAGTAATACCGAGAGGAGAGTTAATGATAGCACGCTCAATCTCTGTGATTAGACTCTTCTCCCAAGGAGTGATAACGATGCTTTTAGCATCTGGAGTATTGACAGTACCTACCTGATTAAGGGGAACAAGGCTTCCATAATACTCAACCATAATGCCATCGAGGAGCTTGGTGCTAGCCTTACCTGCACGTACTCGTCCTAGTTGTTCGTCTAGATGCTCGACAGCCTTATTCATGCTTATGCCTGCCTGCTCAATAATGCTCTTTAGTTCGCTCATATTCTATTAAGTTGGATTTCTTTAGATTAAATCAATTTTCATTACTTACGTATGTGCCAATGTTTTCACCCTCTAGCACTTTAAGGAGATTGCCAGCTGTGTCCATATCAAAGACGACTATCGGTAGATTATTCTCCATACACATGGTAGTAGCGGTAAGGTCCATAACCTTAAGCCCACGAGAGTAAATCTCTTGATAGCTGATGCGGTCAAACTTAGTAGCCGTAGGGTCCTTCTCTGGGTCGGCCGTATAGATACCATCTACACGAGTACCCTTAAGCATTACATCGCATTCGAGTTCGATACCTCTGAGAGAAGAACCAGTATCTGTTGTAAAGAACGGATTTCCTGTGCCTGCAGATAGGATAACTACTTCGCCATCGTGTAGATGCTCTAGAGCCTTCCACTTAGTATAAAACTCTCCGATGGGTTCCATGCGCACAGCCGTTAGGACTCTATTGCGTACACCCACGGCAGAGAGAGCCGAAGATAAACCGAGGCTGTTGATTACAGTGGCAAGCATACCCATTTGGTCTCCCTTAACGCGGTCAAAACCTTTGGTTGCGCCAGATAATCCACGGAATATATTACCTCCTCCAATGACAATAGCTACTTGAATACCTAGCTCTACAGCACGCTTAATATCTTCGGCGTAGGCATTTAGGCGGTTAGTGTCTATTCCATATTGTTGCTCGCCCATGAGTGACTCACCGCTGAGCTTGAGCAAGACTCTATTATATCGCTTCATGATAACTCTATTAAAAACTTATGCAAAGGTACAAAAAGATAGTATCAGTTAGTACGT
>RBKG01000322.1 GCA_003640335.1 Porphyromonas sp. | reverse complement strand
AGAAATATCAATCAGAATGAAATTAACGGATAATTGGTTCACGAGCTTAAGTCAGAACGAAGAAGGAAATTTAATCTTTGTCACGGGAAGACTTGACCTTGAAGAGTTTCGTCTTAGTCGTAAACTAAAGATTTGTGTAGAGATTAAGTGGCCTTACCAGTCTGACTCTGAAGGCATGCCTTTAGATGAAGATGCTAACCTGATTGCAGAGATAGAACCCCTATTGCGCAAGGGTATGGAGAAGGATAAGTTAGCTATTCTTACGGGAAATTACACCGGAGGAGGTGCTAAGTATTGGGTGTGGTACACGCGTCATCTTCCAACCTTTGGTGAACGCCTAAATAGCATTCTTGCACCTTATCGGACTTTACCTTTAGAGATAGAGTGTAGTGAAGATGAGGATTGGGACGAATACCTTGATATGATGTCTATGCAGACTAGTGATGAAGACTAACCAACTGGCTCGAGAAAGCTTTTGGGGGTCTATCGTTACCTATATAGGGGTACTGATAGGCTTCATAACGACATTCTTCATACTAACGACCTATTTAACAAAAGAAGAAGTTGGACTAACACGTATTGTAGTAGAAATAGCTACATTCCTATCGGGCTTTGGTGTTTTAGGCTTAAGTACTTCTATTAGTAGATATTTCCCATATTTCCGAGAAGATAATTCAGTAAGTAGACCTCAGCAGAAAGCACATCGAGGTTTTCTGTTTTGGATTCTCTCTATTACAACATTTGGATTATTACTTATCCTGCCGATATATGGTATTGGGGCTGAATGGCTCAATAAGTATTTAGGAAATGGTTCTAGACTCTTAGGGGAGTATTATTGGTGTGTCTTACCTCTAACAGCGATTATTGCATATTGGACAGTAATAGAACTATATAGCATCCAACTAATGCATTTGGCTATTCCTCGAGTTATTCGAGAACTTGGATTACGCTTATTCCTTATAGCAACTTATGCTTTTTATGCCTTGGGTTGGATTAGTTTTTCGGGATTGATATATCTCTTTGTAGCTTCTTATCTATTCTGTTTACTCCTCTCTACACTTTATCTGGGTCGCATAGCAAGGCTTAGTTTACGTAGAGAAGCAAATTTCCCCGATGCAGCACTCAAGAATAGTTTCGTACACTATACAAGTTTTGCTATTCTGAGCACGGTAGGGACTACACTTGCTGGGCGTATGGATATATTTGCTCTGAGCTTCCTACCATCAGCAGGTTTAGGTTTAGGTGCAGTCTTTACGATTGGCTTCTTTATTGTGTCTATTGTTGAAATCCCTACACGAGCAATCATAGGTTTAGCTACAGCTCAAATAGCAGATTTGATGGCTAAAGAGAATTATAGTGCCGTAAAGATACTGTACGAGAAAGTCAGCCGTTTTCAGTTGTTATGTAGCATCGTAATTTATGTAGCAATCTATGTAAGTATAAATGAAATCATAGGATTGATGCCTAGGGCAAGTGAATATGCTGAGGCTAGAACGGTATTCATGATTTTGGGATTAAGTAAGCTGATTGAAGTTTGCTTCACGGTTTGCCATCCGATAGTGAATACATCTAAATACTATCAGTGGAGTTTCTACTACACATTGGTTTGTATTCTTGTTTCATTCTGTGCTAACCTTCTCTTTATTCCTAAATGGGGAGTAGGGGGAGCTGCTGCAGCGACATGCCTTACAACGACTTTGGGTTATGCTCTTCTGCAAATGGTCATTGGAAGAAAATTGGGAGTACATCCTTTTTCTAAGAAGCTCATGCTCTCTGTATTTTTAGGTCTAGGACTGTTTGCACTAGCTTATATATTTCCATCTGTAGGGAATCTGACGGGAATACTTAGTATCATTGTTCGTTCAGGTTGTATAGGTCTCGTTGCTTTGGGGGCAATATACTTATTAGGCTTAGCTCCGGAAGGAGAGGCTTTCATCAAAAATCAGTTTAACCAAGTATGGAGAAAAATAAAATAAAGGTTCTTTTTGTGTGTCTTGGCAATATATGTCGCAGTCCATCAGCTGAAGCTATATTCAGAAATTACGTATCCAAACAGGGCTATGCTCAATTAATTGAAGTTGATTCGGCTGGATTGATTGCTCATCACCAAGGAGAACAAGCGGATAGCCGCATGCGGGCACATGCTATTCGTCGTGGTTACAACCTAACAAGTATTAGTCGTCCTATTACGTACGATGATTTCTTTGAATTTGACTACATCATAGGAATGGACGAGAGCAATCGTTGTGAATTGCTCAAGCGAGCTCCAACAGATGAAAGTCAGGCTAAGATTACGTTGTTAACGGATTGGCATGATAAAGCTCTCTATGATTATGTGCC
>RBKG01000298.1 GCA_003640335.1 Porphyromonas sp. | reverse complement strand
ATGTAGAAGACCCCTCAAAGGTAAATTCTTCAAGGTCCTTACAACCATTGAAAGCTTCCTTATTAATGGATTGTAACTGTGAACCATCAGCAACTGTAATCTTCTTTAGCTTAGAAAAGCCAAAGGCACTCCAATCTACAGTTTGTAATGATGCTGGTATATTAAGTTCGGTTAGTCCTGAGCCTTGAAAGGCGAATGTACCGATAGACTTAACCCTAGCTGGTGCCTCAAAAGTGATATTCTTTAATTCTGTTGTTGCCTGAAAAGCATCGCCATCAATCACCTCAAGATTCTTATTAAAATTAACCTTTGCAAGCACATTATTATAATAGAAGGCTCTTCTTCGTATCTTTGTAGTTGTAGGTAAAGTTGTATATTCACCACCCTTACCGCCTGGGAATAAGACAAGTTCTGTCTTGTCGGCGTTGTAGATAACACCGTCATCTGAAGTATAATTAGGGTTGAGAGGATCTACATCAAATGCTGTAAGATTTTGATTACCCCCGAAAGCACCTTCCTCGATGGTGTCAACAGATGAGCCTAACCTTACATTCCTCAACTTAGTCTGCTTATCGAAAGCACCTTTCTCAAGTTTCTTAACTTCATTCAGCTCGATAGCTGTAAGACCATTAACCTGTGCAAAGGCAGCTTGCCCAACTATTTCTACACCATCAGGAATCTTATAAACACTTGCGCTAGGTTGCCCTATCACACCTTGATAAGCTGGAAGAGAAGATGCCACACCTGGCTTCGCATTTGGATAAGCAATCAATTTCTTGCCATCTAAAGAAACAAGAACACCGTCAATGGACTTAAAAGCAGTATTACCAGTAGCAACTTCAATGTTAGCCAATTTTGCGGCACTTGAATAACCAGTAAACTCTGCAGAAGAAGGTGACTCCTTTAATGATGCTGGTAAGGTAAGCTTTATCAGGTTAGCTACACACTGAAATGCACCTGTACGAACACCATAAATACCTTCAGGTACAGCGTATTCGGTACCAGTCTTTGCTACTGGGTAACTAGCAACCCAATCATTTGAACCTATCTTCTCAATGAGTACTCCATCATTAGAGTAGAAGTGTGTATTACCTGGGGCTACATTAATAGTGGTAAGAGCAGCCATCTGTGAGAAAGCTCCATCCTCAACTGTAGTCACAGAGCTTGGTACCATTATACTCCTAAGATTCTTTCCTTTAAAAGCATTTGCTTCAATCAACACGATTGTGTTAGGCATCGTGACTGACGTTGCATTGGGAATAGTACTATTATTAGCAATAGCCGTTACATTAAAAGTGTACTGGTTATTAGGGTCCATAACTGTTGCTGGGATATTTACTGTAGAGTTAGTAGACGATACAAACTCTACGTTGTAAATTTTTGGAATGCCATCATGAGCCTCCTCCATCATGGTAACCCTATACGTGTTACCATCGCGACTGAAAGTGTTAGTCACAATCAGTGCATTTGCATTGATCACATACAGTAATGCTAGCAATACGAACAAAAGGAATTTAATTTTATTCATTTACGTTTTTAGTCTTAATTATTTAATATATCGTTTCTCCCTCTTTCAAAAGAGTTCTTTAGCAAAGACTTAGAATCCGGCAATGATATCACATAAATATATATTCCAATCATCACACAGACATACTATACAACGGATAACCATCTTATAGTCATTAAAAGACTCTCATGGAATAGATTTCTGAGTTATTAGGTCGCCTCAGCGAGTTTAAATATTTTTGTTTTGACACCTATGTGGAGATATCTTAATTTTAGTATTGCAAATTTAAAGCAAACTACTTATAAGAAGATTATCGAATTATTGTTATAAATTTCCTTTTTATTCGTTTAAATTTCCGTTCCTTCTTTATAATTTCCCATTTGGTTAAAACCTCTAATCAAAGTTAAGCAAACCCATAAAAATTACAAGTATGAATCTTATCCACACTTACATATCATCTTATTCTCCCTTACTCGCTCTATATACAAATATCATAATACTTAGAATAAAAGTTATTCTCCTCAGATAGGGAGTGATCTTACTTATCTAAATAAGGAAGATAAACACGACTATTACCCCCAACTTAAATTTGGTTTTAGTTGCTGTCATTTTAACATTTGGATAATTCCTTTTGATTATCAAGATGTTAAACGCATATAAGGGATGACAGATATGACAGGAAAATCATTCTTATATCAAATAGAGGTAATAAGGAAGAATAACTAACAAGAAGGCTGGGAGCGCTTATTAGTCCCCAGCCCTAAGAGCTTACAAATAAAAGAATAACTATCGACAACAAGGAGGATTGAGTGAGAACATACCTCTCTAAACAATCCATCACCTTATATTATATCTC
>RBKG01000319.1 GCA_003640335.1 Porphyromonas sp. | reverse complement strand
GCTGCGATTATTGATGAAGAGGGTAAAGAGCATGAAATGTGTGGTATCCTCAAAAATCAAGCGACTATGGAGGGTATGAAGCTGACGCTTGGTTATCGTCATGTCAAGACTGCGCATTTAACCCTAAGAGGTCATGAGTTCCATTATTCTAAACTCGTCTATGAGCCTCAAGAAGAGATTATTGCAGAGCAAACTGCAGCGACAGGGCGCAAGGTGGGAACTTATATGATGCGTTATAAGAATGTCATTGCAGGTTATACGCATCTTTATTGGGCTGAGCAGAATATACTAGAGCTTTGGAGCTAAGAAGGTTCTGAGGAGACTTATTGAGCCTCTACTTGTCGCTCTTGTCATAAATCTTAGGTATAAAGATTATAAGCTAGGACAAATTGTCATATAGCTTGTCAGAGGCTGAGCCCGTGTCTATCTTTGGCACGGGCTTTGTCTTATATATGGGCGTAACGCACTTACTGATGTAGGTGCAGGACAAATTAGAGGTGAAAACCTCACAAGTATTATAATAGAGAATAATTAAAATAAAGAATAAAGAAAATGGGAAAAATCATTGGTATTGACTTAGGTACAACAAACTCTTGTGTATCTGTATTAGAAGGTAACGAAACAATCGTTATTGCAAACAGCGAAGGTAAGCGCACTACTCCTTCTGTAGTAGCATTTATCGAAGGTGGCGAGCGTAAGGTAGGTGACCCTGCTAAGCGTCAAGCTATCACTAACCCAACAAAGACAATCTACTCAATCAAGCGTTTCATGGGTGAAACCTTTGACCAAGTAAAGAATGAAGTGCCTCGTGTACCTTATTCAGTTGTTAAGGGTGATAATAATACTCCACGTGTAGACATCGATGGTCGTCTATACACACCTCAAGAAATCTCTGCTATCATCCTTCAGAAGATGAAGAAGACAGCAGAAGACTATCTAGGAGCTGAAGTTACGGATGCTGTAATCACAGTGCCTGCTTACTTCAACGATGCTCAGCGTCAAGCTACTAAGGAAGCTGGTGAGATTGCAGGTTTGAATGTACGTCGTATTGTAAACGAACCTACAGCCGCTGCTCTTGCTTATGGTCTAGATAAGTCAGACCGCGACATGAAGATTGCTGTCTTTGACCTTGGTGGTGGTACATTCGATATCTCTATCCTTGAGTTAGGTGATGGCGTGTTTGAAGTACGTTCTACAAACGGTGATACTCACCTTGGTGGTGACGACTTCGACCATGTAATCATTGACTGGCTTGCAGATGAGTTTAAGAGCGATGAAGGTGTAGACTTGCGTCAAGACCCTATGGCTATGCAACGTCTAAAGGAAGCTGCAGAGAAGGCTAAGATTGAATTGTCAAGCTCTACTTCTACTGAAATCAACCTTCCTTATATCTTCCCAGTGAATGGTGTGCCTAAGCACCTTGTACGTACACTTACTCGTGCTAAGTTCGAGCAGCTAGCTGACAGACTTATCCAGGCTTGTGTGGCTCCATGTGAACAGGCTCTTAAGGATGCAGGTCTATCTAAGAACGAGATTGACGAAGTAATCCTCGTTGGTGGTTCTACTCGTATCCCAGCTATCCAAGAGATTGTAGAGAAGATTTTCGGAAAGACTCCATCTAAGGGCGTGAACCCAGATGAAGTTGTGGCTCTTGGTGCTGCTACTCAGGGTGGTGTGCTTTCAGGTGATATTAAGGATGTACTTCTTCTAGACGTAACTCCACTATCACTCGGTATCGAAACTATGGGTGGTGTGATGACTAAGCTCATCGAAGCTAACACGACTATCCCAACTAAGAAGAGCGAAACATTCACAACTGCTGTAGATAATCAGCCTTCAGTAGAAATCCATGTTCTACAGGGTGAACGTTCACTAGCTAAGGATAATAAGAGCATTGGTCGCTTTAACCTAGATGGTATCGCTCCAGCACCACGCCAAGTACCTCAAATCGAAGTAACATTTGATATTGATGCTAACGGTATCCTTAGTGTAACAGCTGTGGATAAGGCTACAGGTAAGCAACAGAATATCCGCATCGAAGCTTCTAGCGGTCTTAGCGATGATGAGATTAAGCGCATGAAGGCTGAAGCTGAAGCTAATGCTGAAGCTGATAAGCGTGAAAGCGAACGTATCGCTAAGCTCAATCAGGCTGATAGCATGATTTTCCAGACTGAAAAGCAACTCAAGGAACTAGGCGATAAGCTCTCTGCTGATAAGAAGGCTCCTATTGAAGCTGCTCTAGAAAAACTTCGTACTGCGCACAAGGAGCAGAATATCGAAGCTATCGATGCAGCTACAGAAGAGTTGAACACAGCTTTCCACGCAGCTAGCAGTGAAATGTATGCTAATGCAGGTGGTGCTCAGGCCGGA
>RBKG01000269.1 GCA_003640335.1 Porphyromonas sp. | reverse complement strand
GAAGACTTCATTTACCTCACAAAGCTCTATGAGGAGTATATTCAGAGCAATAAACCCAACTAGGCCATTGTGAAAGAGTCTTTGAACGTACGTCTGACACGATTTATTTGGAAGACACTAGCATATCTTCCATTTGGTCTATTATACTTCATCTCCGATATTTTGTATCTCATACTTCGCTATGTACTCAAATACAGATACAGAGTCATTGAGAAAAATATCCGAGAATCATTCCCTGAGTATAGCACCGATAAACGCCAAGAAATTATCGACAAGTACTACCATTGGCTAGCAGACTACTTCGTTGAAGCAATCAAACTAGCAGGTATGAGTAGCGATGAGCTTAAGGAGAGAATGAGCTTCGAAGGCATTGAAGAGCTTGAAGCTTATACACGCTTAGGTCGTTCGTGCGCGCTCTACCTTGGGCATTATGGACAATGGGAATGGATAACAAGCCTACCGAATTGGCTGGGGAAAGAGGCTCAAGCCTTGCAAATTTACCACCCACTACAAAACAAGACTTTTGATATTCTGTTTAAGGAAGCGCGTGAGCTTCAAGGAGCTCTGTGCGTGCCTATGGATAAGACGCTACGTACAGTCGTTGACTATCATCGTGCTGAACGCCCTATTATTATGGGGTATATCGCAGACCAAGTACCCCTATGGAATAGCATTCACCACTGGCTCAACTTTCTCCATCATGATACCCCCGTATTCACAGGAAGCGAGCGCATCATACGTAAATTCGACCAAGTAACTTTTTATGTCGATGTTGAACGTATTAAGCGAGGATATTATAAGAGTCGCCTAGTCTTGATAACAGATAAGCCTCAAGAGTTAGATGAATACGAATTAACTAATCGGTATTTTACGCTTTTAGAAGCGACTATCCATAGAGACCCCTCTATTTACCTATGGAGTCATAATCGTTGGAAACGAACACGAGAGGAGTACAATCTGCGCTACAATCCCGAAACTAAGCGCTTTGACCATCGTGCTCTAGAAGAGATTCTAAGAGAAAAGAATAACCACGCTTAAAGCATACCCAATACCCCAAGAACGAACAAGCCCCAATTTCGCCATAGATGAAAGTAACCATCTTAGTTTCCACATATAACTGGCCTGCTGCTCTAGAATTATCCTTGCGTAGCATGTTTACCCAAACAGTACTACCCGATGAAATTGTTATTGCTGATGATGGTTCTACAGCTGAGACAGCCGAATTGATTGACCGATTAAAGCAAGAGAGCAATATTCCTATCAAACATATTTGGCATGAGGACAAGGGATTTAGAAAAACTATTGTACTCAATCTAGCTATTGCACAAGCCACAGGTGATTATATCTTGCAAGTAGATGGCGATGTTATCTTATCGCCTTACTTTGTACAAGACCATCTAGAAATAGCTCAACCCAATACATTTGTTTGCGGTAGCCGTGTGAAACTTACGCCAGAGCTTACTGAGCGCATGCTCCACAGCCCTAGCACAGCAAGCCTCAACTGGAGAGAGCTCCCTATAAGCTTTGTTTTTAATAGTTTCCGTTCTAGGCTACTACGCCAATTTTTGGCAGACCGCTATGCGCGCAAGATTGACCACCTAAGAGGTTGCAATATGGCTTTTTGGCGTAATGACCTCATTAAGGTTAATGGCTATAATGAAGACTTGATGCAATGGGGGCACGAAGATGGAGAAATTGCTTATCGTCTACACTTCGCAGGCGTTAAGAAAAGAGCTTTAAAGATGGGAGGAAATGTTTATCACCTTCATCATAAAGAGAACTCTCGAGATAATGAGGGTAGGCACCTTGAAGAACTAGAAAAGGTTAAGCGAGAACACCTGTCTTGGTGCCATAATGGATTAGATAAATATCTTTAAGCTCCCAGAATTAGATATTAAAACATTTTGTTAAGTTAATCCCAAAGGAACGATAAGTAAAACTTACTACTCCTTTGGGATTAATTCTGTAAGTATTCGTGTCCATACGGGGATATTTAAACTAGGATTATACTGAGTACGCAACTTAATACAATTTTCTTGTATCTGAGTTCTAGTTTCATCATTTACACACAACTCATATAATTTAGATGCGTACTCATCAATATCAAAGGGACGAACTAGTCTCCCCCCATACTCATGATTACCTATAATAGTATTTATTCCAGCAGACACATCAAAAGCCATAGGTACTACCCCTTGCGTTTGTGCTTCAACAAGAACCAAGCCCCAACCTTCATACGTAGAAGTAAGCATCAAAATTGCGGCTCTTTGATAGACTTCCTTAGGATTACTAATATACCCCTTCAGTTCAATACGTTCAAGCTTTTTCTTCTTGATCTGCTTTTGTAGATATGTGTACTCATCGCCATCACCCCAAATCTCAACATGCCAAT
>RBKG01000305.1 GCA_003640335.1 Porphyromonas sp. | reverse complement strand
TCTACTCTATTCCTACGAGGGTCTTTTGCTCTCACACGTTCAAGATAAGTACGTGCTTCTGCAAAATATTTCATATACTCATTATCTGATACGTCTTCCTTTTTCTTTCTTCGTTCAGCAACAGCCTCACGTGCAGCCATACCAACAGTATTTAGACATACACCGATATTGTAGGCAACAGGAATACTACTTGGGTCTATTTCATCCGCTTGCTTGTAAGCGTCTATAGCTTCTTCCCAACGTTCAGCATGCATGGCAATTTCACCTTTAAGAATCCATGGCACTGCTGAATTTGTATTCTCTTCAAGAATTCTATCAATAAAGTCTTCAATATTGAACTTACGTGTAGGATTCTGATAGAACTTCATAATCCATGAGAAATAAGTCTCATTAGTAGGGTCAGTACGATAAAGTCGTTGTATTACAGAAAGATAACGTAAAGAGTCTTCCTCTGTCACCATCTTACTGTGCATACACTGAGCTTTAATTTCTGCTGCTGCTTGTGCCGTTTCATCGTATTGCATAGCAATATCAGCATATTCATCAGCTTTCTCTAAGTTGTGAGCTTTTAAATAATAATAAGCAATGTAATAAGCAGCAACACCTGACTCATCGATATTATCCTTTACTAATGGAGATTTACGAGCTTTTAGATATAATAGTAAGGCATCAAGTCCTTCATTTCTCGTATAACTTCCTTTGGTAAAATACTTACCAGCATCTATCAACATTGGATGCAGAACTGCAAGACGATTCTTGTTCTCCTCCTCAAATCTTGGGTTAACTTTCCCCTTTCGATTAGGCATTCTGTCAAATTCATCACTTTTCAATGAATATTCCACACCATCAACAACAGCATTGAAAATGGCTACAGAATCCCTATTCGAATGTTTCTCTACACGGGTGAAAGCTTCTTTTGCGAGGCGGTTAAAAGACTCTGCCTGCTGATATGCTTCTTGTGCCTCTGCGATATTCCAACTTGTAAAAATAGAAATAATCAGTATTAGTACTCTTTTCATCGGCTATATTTTAGTAACACAAAATCCCCTCTTATATGATTTAACCTAATAATTCATATAAGAGGGGAATATTAAAAACTATTTACTGCTGAACGCCAGCAATAGCTGCAGCTTCCAATGTCTCAGGAGCTTGTGCACCCTTTACGAAATAGTAGCAACCGTAAAGTGGGTAAGCCCATGAGCTCTTATGCTCTTTCATAACATCGAGATTCTTAGCTGTCTCGAGGTATGAAATTGCCTTATTGTAAACATCGTTGAACTGAGCACGTGCAGCTGGTGACAATACACCCTTCACAGATGCTACACGATCCTGTGCCTTATAGAACCAGCACTGACCGATAGATGCATTGATAGCAATCTTTGCATTATCATCCTTTACCAATGCCAATGCCTTAGAAAGGTAATCAGCAGCCTTCTCGTATTCCTTCTTCTGGCTTGCGAACTGACCAAGCATTACCAACGCACCATAGCTGTTAGGGTTCTTTGCAAGGGCAGCGTTTACGATTTCCTCTGCCTTGTTCTGCATACCAAGTGAGCTATAGATAGATGTCAAAGTTGTCAATACGGCATCATTATCAGGATCTTGAGCATAGATACCAGCGAGCTTATCTGCATAAGCTACAGAGTCTTGGCGACTATTAAGCTGTGCACCCATAATAGCCAACTGCAACTGCTTTGCATCCTTACCACGGTCCTTACTCTTTACAGCGTATTCAGCATATTTCTCAGCCTTTTTGTAGTCCTTATTCTGATAAGCATAATAAGTTGCGAAGTAAGCAATCTCATTCAAGTTTTCATCCTTAGACTTATCAAACTTTGAGAACATTGGCTCATCAGCAGAGTCTACGTAACGAGCAAGATACTTATAAGCATTTGCATCATCCTTAGCACCCTGATAGAAGATACCACCATTAATAAGCTGACCACGGAGTGGATAGAGCTCATCAGCAATACCTGTATACTTAGGCTTAACCTTACCCTTTGCGTTAGGCATATTGTCATACTTAACAATCTCCTCAGCAGCATCGAAAGCCTGACCTACAGCCTCGTAGAGACCTTTCTCATCAACAGCTTTGTTACCTTCCTTACCCATTTGCTGGTTAGTCTGGTTCTCAAGCTGAACACCCTGCTCTGCACTTACCTTTTTCATAGCAAGTTGATAGAGCTTGTCATAAGCCTTTGCCTTCTCAGCATTGTCTGTAAGCTGTCCGAGGTTAGCCTTAATGAGCTCAGCAGCCTCTGCGTAGCTCTGTGCCTTAAGGATTGCCTTCAGTGGCTCGCTGTCACCAGCGAATGCAGCAGATGTACTGAGTAACATCAATGCTGCGAACATTAACTTCTTCATATTAGTGATCTTTATTAAAAGGTTTATAAT
>RBKG01000292.1 GCA_003640335.1 Porphyromonas sp. | reverse complement strand
ATTGGCATGTTGAGATTTGGGGTGATGGCGATGAGTACACATATCTACAAAAGCAAATCCAGAAAAGAAAGCTTGAACGTGTTGAACTGAAGGGATATATTAGTAACCCTAAGGAGGTCTATCAGAGGGCTGCTATTTTGATGCTGACTTCTACTTTTGAAGGCTGGCCTTTAGTTTTGGTTGAGTCTCAATCTTTAGGGACAATTCCGATGGCTTTTGATGTCGTTGCAGGAATTAGAAGTATTATTGGAAAAAATCAAGAGTGTGGAAGGTTGATTTGTCCCTTTGATATTGAAGAGTACGCGTCTAAGCTATATGAATTGTGTGTAAATGATGAAACTAGAGCTCAGCTCCAAACTAATTGTATGGAATTACGTACAAAGTATAGCCCTCATTTAAATATTCCAGTATGGACGCGAATTCTTACAGAGTTAATCCCACAGGGTGAGTAAAATTTACTACCCCTGTAGAATTAACTTGATAACATGTTTTTTTATACCTAACTATGGTAGGATTGTTAGGCATTAAAGATATTTATCTAATCCGTTATGGCACCAAGATAGGTGCTCTCGTTTAACCTTTTCTAGTTCTTCTAGATGCCTACCCTCTCCATCTTTAGAGCTTTCTTTGTGATGAAGGTGATAAACATTTCCTCCCATCTTTAAGGCTCTTTTCTTAACGCCTGAGAAGTGTAGGCGATAAGCAATTTCTCCATCTTCGTGCCCCCATTGCATCAAGTCTTCATTATAGCCATTAACCTTAATGAGGTCATTACGCCAAAAAGCCATATTGCAACCTCTTAGGTGGTCAATCTTGCGCGCATAGCGGTCTGCCAAGAATTGGCGTAGTAGCCTAGAGCGGAAACTATTGAAAACAAAGCTTAGAGGTAGCTCTTTCAAGTTGAGGCTTGTTGTACTCGGTGCGTGAAGCATGCGCTTAGTGAGTTCTGGTGTAAGCTTCACACGGCTACCGCAAACAAATGTATTGGGTTGAGCTATCTCAAGATGGTCTTGTACAAAGTAGGGAGATAAGATAACATCGCCATCTACCTGGAGGATATAATCTCCTGTGGCTTGAGCAATGGCCTTATTGAGTATAACTGTTCGTCTGAATCCGTTATCCTCATGCCAAATATGTTTGATAGGGATATTGGTTTCTTGCTTTAACCTCGCAATCAGTTCGGCTGTCTCAGCCGTAGAGCCGTCGTCTGCAATCACGATTTCGTTGGGTAGTACCGTTTGAGTAAACATGCTACGCAAGGATAATTCTAGAGCTACAGGCCAGTTATATGTGGAAACTAATATGGTTACTTTCATTGGTTGTGTCATTGGGCTTGTTTGAGGAGTTTAGGCATGCTTTAAGCATGGTTATTCTTTTCTCTTAGAATCTCTTCTAGAGCGCGATGGTCAAAACGCTTAGTTTCGGGATTGTAGCGTAAGTTGTACTCCTCTCGTGTCCGTTTCCAACGATTATGACTCCACAGATAAATAGATGGGTCTCTATGGATAGTCGCTTCTAAAAGCGTAAAATATCGATTAGTTAATTCGTATTCGCCTAGTTCTTGAGGCTTATCTGTTAGCAAGACAAGGCGACCCCTGTAATATCCTCGCTTAATGCGCTCAACATCGACATAAAAAGTTACTTGGTCGAATTTGCGTATGATGCGCTCGCTTCCTGTGAATACGGGGGTATCATGATGAAGAAAGTTGAGCCAATGATGAATGCTATTCCATAGGGGCACTTGGTCTGCAATATACCCCATAATAATAGGACGCTCAGCACGATGATAATCAACGACTGTACGTAGCGTCTTGTCCATAGGCACGCATAGAGCACCTTGAAGCTCACGCACTTCCTTAAATAGAATATCAAAAGTCTTGTTTTGTAGTGGGTGGTAGATTTGCAAGGCTTGAGCCTCTTTACCCAGCCAATTCGGTAGGCTTGTTATCCATTCCCATTGTCCGTAATGCCCAAGGTAGAGCGCGCACGAACGACCTAAGCGTGTATAAGCTTCGAGCTCTTCAATGCCTTCGAAGCTCATTCTCTCCTTAAGCTCATCGCTACTCATACTAGCTAGTTTGATTGCTTCAACGAAGTAGTCTGCTAGCCAATGGTAGTATTTGTTAATAATCTCTAGACGCTTATCGGGACTATACTCAGGAAATGATTCTCGGATATTTTTTTCAATGACTCTGTATCTGTATTTGAGTACATAGCGAAGTAGGAGATACAAAATATCAGAGATAAAGTATAATAGACCAAATGGAAGACATGCTAGTGCCTTCCATATAAATCGTGTCAGTCGTACGCTTAAAGACTCTCCCACAATCACCTAGTTGGATTTATTACTTTGAATATACTCCTCATAGAGCTTTGTGAGGTAAATGAAGTCTTCGACACCTAATT
>RBKG01000112.1 GCA_003640335.1 Porphyromonas sp. | reverse complement strand
TGCTTTGCGTAGCGAATTGCAGCAGGAACTTACTGACCTGAAGGCACAGCAATTTGCCCTTGAGCGCAATAGCGATTACCTGAAGGATTTGCGTAAGGTATCAGCAGATAATACTAAGGCTGCTAGAGCTGACAATACAGGTCATGCCGAAAGTACAGGTATTCCTACCGCCGACCTGCGCCGTGTTCCTGAAGCAAAGCAA
Organism: Porphyromonas sp.; assembly: GCA_003640335.1. Lineage (GTDB taxonomy): Bacteria > Bacteroidota > Bacteroidia > Bacteroidales > Porphyromonadaceae > Porphyromonas. Next base: position 8,986 of record RBKG01000112.1, on the reverse strand, counting down.
GCAGCCTATCGTGAATCCCTTGAGGAAGCCGAGAAAGTTTCTGGGGAACAAGCTGAGAAGCTGGTGCTGGAGATTGAAACCAGTACAGGTACAGAGCATATCCCGTTGCCTAACCGCCCTGCCCCCGTAGGGGAAGCAGCAGCAATCCATAGGGCAGCTGAGTTCAGTATAAGTGCCAAGCAGTACATGTCAACAACTGATAAGCTGGCTTACTATGGGCAGAACCTGCCTGAGGAAGAGTGGGAACAGCTGAATAGATTGTTCTCTGACCCTGCTTTCAACAATCCAGACAATGCAATTACACATGCTGTCCTGCTATCAAGGCACGGGGAGTGGAGACTGAATGCACTGGATGATGCGTTGGGTAGAGCTGCTCAAGAGTACTATGGTGGTGCTGGTCGGTTCAATGGTGCTGTAAATCCTACAGTACAGCCACGGCACATCACTGCATTACGTGCTGCCCAGAAGGACTTGTCGGACTTGCGTTTGCAGTTGTACCAGATGGAGCGTCAAGCTGCTGCTACAGGTACAGAGTTGGACTTGCCTGCATTGATTCAGAAGCTTGCCCCGAACAAGGGTATTGCTGATGCAATGCAAACCTTTGTGGATTCTGGCTTCAGTAAGTTCTATGCTCAGCAGCTCAAGAAGAACGGTTTGCTGCCAGAGGACTTTGCTGAGGGACTAGGTACGTACATGCCTTTGCAGTGGAGTTACGCTGCAATGCGCAAGGCTTTTGATGCAGGTTTACCTGAAGACGTACTGGCTAGGTTTATTGGTGAGGACGTATTAGAGCGTTTCCCTGATTTGGCTAAGTACGGTAGGGATGCTGAAAGTATCGGTAAGAAGTTCATTCAGACCCAGAAGACCAGTATGCAGGCGACTGAACATATGCCCGTAGGTGCAACACGGGACTTCATTGCAGAGGTATTGCTGAATCAAGGTGTAGCAGCCAATCGGGTAGAGCATATCGTGGATTCTATTATGCATAAACAAACCCAGAAGGGGCATAAGAATCTGCGGACACGTAACTCTTGGGACTTCAATCGCCAACTCGTGCACAACGGGCAGGTGTATAGTCTCAAGGACTTCGTGGATACTGACGTGATGACGCAGCTGCAAAGCTATAACCGTCAGATGGCTCACCGTAATGGTTTGGCGCACTATGGTATGTCCCCAGCGGAACTGGACAACCTGTTCGTCAAGATTCAGGACAATCTACCTGCTGGTGTCAATCCGACTGAAGCACGTGATTTCCTGAAGGCTGCTCGTCAGCAATTATTGGGTCAAGCCGTAGGTGAACAAGTACCAACTGTACTACGTAGTGCAACTACAGTAGCTAGTAGTATGGTTCTGCAGAATGCAGGTATCAGTGCCTTTGGTGATATTAACACAGCATTCCAGCGTTTAGGTTTCCTGCGTACAGCTAAGCATATGCTGAAGCAATTGCCAAGCCTGTTCTATGCTATCAGCAAGTACACGCCTGAAGAAGCTATGCGCCTCAAGGATGTACTGGTTGGTACAAGTACAGCGCATGAACGTATCAAATACTTTGTAACGCACTTCGAGGATAATCATGCTATCCCTATTCAGGGCGTGCATGGTTACGTTGCAAGAGCAGGTCAGAGTATTATGCACTTGAATACTTCGGAAGCGGTACGTCGCTGGTTGGTGAATACTGTTGCTAGTGCCTATGAGGATGCCATTATAGAGGCTGCGAAGGGCTCTAAGACACACAGAGAATTACTGATGCGTACTGGGGCTACCGAAAAGGACTTCCAGAACATCATGCATGAATACGGTAAGCACGGGCTGTATATCAATAAATGGGATGCAGACACTAGCTTGCGTACTCAGCAGTTATTGATGAATGCCAGTGATGACATTGCTTTGACTGCTAAGGCTGGTGAAGCCCCTGCGTTCCTTGAACAGACCACTACTGGTAAGATTCTGTTCCCATTCATGCGTTTTGCTATGGCTGGGCATCAGAAGATTCTGCGCAAGACCTATAACCAAGATGGTATCTTCGGTGTAGCAGTATTGCTGATGTACAATGCAATGCTTGCCCCTGTACTTGCTGCGGTCAAGAACGTAACCAATGGTAAGCAATGGGACGAAGACATTTATACAGGTAGCGTACAACAAGCCCCTGCACTTGGGTACTTCGGTATTGCTCTGGACAGTATCCTGAACAGCCAGAACTCGAAAGGTGCTGCTGTATTCAGCCCATTGAGTAAGATGAACCAGCTGTTCCGTAAGGTGGCTAACCCTGACCATGAGATGCAGGTATATGATTATACGGATGTTACCCCGCTGTTGGGCTTGACTATTCCTAATCAGGCATTTGGTATTCTGAAAACCTTAAAGGAAAAAGATGATTAAGAACGTATTACGGTATAAAAGCTGTGTACGCGTTCGATACAGCGCAGGTACGGGTGATAATGCAGTAGAAACTATCACCCTGCCTATGCTTCATGCAAGTAGCCTTCTGATTACATCAGGGGCTACCCTTGCCGAGCAGAAGGTGCATTGGATGCGTAGTTTTGAAGATATACATAAACGTCAAGGGACAGGTGCTGAGGCACTTGAAGCTGTCGTGCTGGATGCCGAGTGGTATCTGAATGCACAAGTACAAATTAATCCTGATAAACTCTTAAAGGCTCTGGGATTCCCTGCAGGGGATTATGTGATTCGACGTAGTACACCTGCAGACAGATTGCTTGTGCAGCTGCTACCTAATCGGGTACTGAAGACCCAGCATATCCAGCAGTTATGCCAGCAGCTGCTGTATGTGCAGGAAGAGTTCAGTGAGGTGCGTTTCGATATTATTGAACAAGTAGCAGTTACTGCGTTTACAGCCATGTATCCGAGTACCAGTGCAGCTTATCTAGAAACTCAACCTGATGCTTTAGTAGCAGTTACCGAGGCTGCTGATGCTGTTGCGGATAATGCAATTGGAGTTACTGAATGACTTGGTTAAACATTGACACGCTGGACTTGAAGTACCGTAAGGGACAAATCTGGCGTATATCCGATACGTGCTACGTGTACGACGTACAGGAAGGGGACATCTTGAATATCCCTTTTGTCGTTTCTCATGAGTACCAAGATGTGCTTGTAGGCTACAACCTAACAGATGTAACCTTAGAGCAGGTGTTGGAACGTAAAGCATTGTGGGTGCAGAAGCAGTACGCTACCTTCTACGATGCACTCAATGAGTTCGCTAAGCTAAGTGCGGGTGCAATAGAGTACGTTGGTTTGCAACGTGTACGTATTAACATAACAGGTAGGGTGATGCTTGTGCGTCAATCTACAATGCGCCAGCAGAAGTTCCTGCAGCTTGCTCAGAATAACCCCATGCAGGCTATGCAGTACCTGCTGCACCGTATTCAAACAGAACCTACTGCTGTAGTCCCTGTTATGCGGGGTAAGGTTGTAGTGTCTGAAGTACCGAAGCTTCATGAAGAGCCTGAAGTTCCTATCGTACCTGAAATCCCTAAGCAGCCTAAAGTGTTAGATGTTTCCTTGCTGGAGAACTATAAACCTATCACTGCACTGAGTACCTCCTTAGGTACTAACAAAGAAAACCCTGCTTTTAAAGAGTTGCTTTCTAAGTTGCATTTCGAGATTGATGACTTTAGTACCCGTGCCATAGAGTACATTTATGCACTCTGCTCCGTACAAACGTATAAAGCATTTAAAGAGAAATATCAGTTAAGTGCTTTTAACCAAGTACCCTTTATAGACCCTGCAAGCTTACTAGCAGCAGGGCGATACAGTGGTACATTCAATAGTTACTCAAGAGTATTCGGCGTAGGTGAGAATTTACAGGCTTATACGGATACAACAGTAAAGACTGTTGGATTAGATGCTATCCCTGAACAATCGGATAGTATTATACGTTGCCCACTACAGGAAACCTTAGTAGGTACAATCTGCCTCTGGTTAGTGCCTAAGCATCTTAATACGCATCTTAAAAGTAGTATAGGCGTAGCCCCTGTGAAATATGTATATGATATAGGCTTGTCCCCTGAGATTTTGCAAGTATCCCGCTACACTTATCGGGATACAAGCACAAGTAAGCAAGACTATATGCATACGCTATCTACAACAGGTGCTGGTGTTCGTCCTAAACCTACAGGTGCTGTAGGGGCTATTTTGGATTACAGTGCATCTGATACGGTTACATACACAATGCAGCAGGATGCCTATGGTGAGACTACTGTAAGATTCAAGGGTACGCAGTCAAGTAGTAAAGCAGGACTTTCTGATTGGTCTACTAAATTCGACGTTAGTAGGGTACTGCGTACATACACAAAGGATGAAACCTACGATAACTCTGATGTACAGTTATTCAAAGATGTTGTAGCTCACACTATATCCCCTGCCTATAAAGAAATGGTACGGTATCTAACAAGTACAGGTAGAGGTTACAATGATTACACAACGCATTCTGCTAGAAACGGTAGTTATGCTTTCTTAGAAGATGACTACTCAACATTGCAGTATCCGACCAGAGTACCACCAGACCCATACCCTAAGAGTTCTAATGTAGAAGCAGCCCTTAGTTATAGTGGACTGGTTAGTTTGGCTTTGGACTTAGAACTGGAGCTGCTACCGCAGTACGAAGATGAGCTGGATGATTTAAACCATATTAATAGGTTGTTATACACTACTGCAGAGGATGCTACTGTAACCCTACAGTATAAGTATATTCCAACCTTCAAGTTCAACGCAGCTAGTAGTTTGGATTCCTTATTATTTAAAGCAAGAGGAAATAATGGCAGCCAATAAAAAAGAATTAGGGAGTTTGCATAGTAAGTTCACTAAGTTCTTGGCAGATGAGTTGCAGATGTATATTGAGGAAGGTATTCCTATGGCAGCAGCCGATAAGACTGTTATCATGACCTTTCTCAAGAACAACAATATCACTGCCGAGAGCACAGATGAAGACCTGCAGCGTGTACGTGAGCAGTTCTCGAATATCAAGGAAGAGAATCGTGGAAAGGCTCTGGCAATCCTGAAGGAAGCACACGCTGAAAGTTTGCAGCTAAACCCCGAGCAAGACCCTGAGCGTACCGAGCACCAACGTAAGGTACAGGGTCTGTTATCGTAGGAGCAAACATGGCGTACACAGGAATTAGAGCAATTACTTTAGACAGGCTGGAACTCTTGCATACTCGCTGTATGCGCTGGAGGGACGAGCCTGAGGCGATTCCCCAGCAGGAACGTCAGGAACTGGCTATGCTCTTCCAAGCAACCTTCTCGGACTTCGTGGAGTTTGCTGACTTGGGTATGCAGTTCTTGGGCTTTAAGCTCACACCGATGCAGGCGGATATTGCAGCGTATATGCAATCCTGTGGAAACAAATCGATGGTGCAGGCGCAGCGGGGTGAGGCTAAATCTACCCTTGCTGCGCTTTTTGCCGTCTGGACTTTGATACAGAACTGCAGCGGTAGGGTGCTGGTGGTCTCGGCAGCAGCAGGGCAGGCATCTGACGTTGCGCGTATGATTGTGCGCCTGATTCAGCAATGGACTCTATTATGCTGGATGCGTGCTGATAAATCGGCTGGAGACCGCTACAGTACGGAGAGCTACGATTTGCATTGGCATCTGCGCGGTGTAGACAAGACAGCCAGCGTAACCTGTATTGGTATCAATGCAAACTTACAGGGTAAACGTGCCGACCTGTTGATTCCTGATGATGTGGAAACACAGAAGAACGCCATGACTCAGGTTCAACGTGAACAACTTGCTTTGCTGACCAAAGAGTTTGCTGCGATTTGTACACACGGTAAAATCCTGTACTTGGGTACACCCCAGACCAAAGACAGTATCTACAAGCAGCTGCGGAATCGTGGTTACAGTATCCGTATTTGGATGGGGCGTTATCCTACTCAGGAGGAGCTCAAGCACTACAGACAGGACGAGGTTGCCCCGTTCATTCTAGAGCGCATTCAGGAAGACCCGAGCCTACAGACTGGTGGAGGTATTACTGGACAGCGTGGACAAAGCACCGACCCTGTACGGTACTCGGAAGAGGACTTACAGGAGAAGGAGCTGGAGTACGGGGACGAGGGTTTCAGCCTGCAATTCATGCTGGATACGACGCTCTCGGACTTGGCACGTCAGCGTATCCGTGTACAGGATATGCCCGTAATCAGCGCAGGGTACGACTTTGCGCCTGAAGCCGTGCATTGGAGCGGAGACGAGCGTCTGCGTATCCAGCACGGAAACCAAGCCTGTGCTTCTGAATTGTTCCTTGCTGCCGTGCAATGCAGCACAGAGTACGTTCCATATAGCCAAATTACCATGTTCGTTGACCCTGCTGGTGCAGGTGGAGATGAGGTGGCTTTCTGTATCGGAGCGGAGGCAGCAGGTTATTTGCATCTGTTCAGTACAGGTGGTCTCAGCGGTGGGTTCACTGAAGAGAACTGCTTGCACTTGATTCAGATTGCAGAAGAGTATGGTGCGAAGAGTATGCACCTTGAACGTAATATGGGTCATGGTACGGCTACAGCCTTGATGCTGAACTGCATAAGGACAGCACAGAAGGACATAGCGGTATCAGACTATTACGTAACAGGACAGAAGGAGCGTCGAATCATCGACACCATTGCACCTGTAGTGCGTAGGCATAAGCTCGTACTGCACAAGTCAGCTATTGACGATGACTGGCGGTACTGCCTGCAGCAACCTGACAACAAACGGCAACAGTTCAGTCTGTTCCGCCAGCTCAGCGATATTACGTATGACCGTGGAAGTCTCTTGCACGATGACCGAGCGGACTGCTTACAGGCTCTGGTACAGCACTTTGTGGCAATGCTGGGTGTAGATGCCAATGCAGCGCAGACGAAGAGACAGCAGGCTGTATTCAAGGATTTCCTTGATAATCCTACGGGGCTTTCTGCTCAGGTTGATTTGCGTTCTAGACAGCATCAACGTGGACGGAAGGGATACTCCCGTCTTAGATAGTAACTATAAGGGGTTAACATGAAAGGCACTCAAGAAGTAATGTACGGAGGTACTACCGTGTCCTTCGCTGCATGGTTTGCACAACAGGACTGGTTGCTGATTATCGGTACGCTGGCTTCTGTAATTGGTTTGGTTCTGACTTGGTACTTTAAGCTCAAGGAAGAACGCCGACAGCAGCATCTGTACGAGCATCAGCTGAAACTGCAGGATGCACAGTTGGAGGATTTTAATATCCGTAAGCAGCAATTCGAGCAGTATCGTCGAGAGCAAATCCAACGTGATTATGGTGGTACAATCGAGAACGAGGAATCCGATGGAACTCAAAAATAAACTCATGGTGGCTACCTTAGCGGGTAGCCTCTTTTATTATCACAGCAAGGTGCAGTGGGAAGGTGAGGTGCTGAAGCCTTACTACGATTCTGTACGTGTTGCTACGATTGGTATCGGCAGTACAGTATACCCTCCTGACTTCCGCAATGGGGCTAAGGTAAAGATTACAGATGCCCCGATTACACACGAAGAAGCATTGCATATTGCGAAGTGGCATACGCAGAAGGACGAAGGGTTCCTGCGTAAGTCCCTTCCAGATGTATATATGACCCAACGTGAGTTCGATGTAGCTCTGGACTTCACCTATAACTTCGGTAGAGGTAAGTGGCAGAACAGCAGTATGCGCCGAGAGCTTCTGCTGACTACTAAAGGTACAGAGGCAGAGAAAGCAGTGCATTATCAGAATGCCTGTAAGGCGTACTTGATGTACAAACGTGCTGGCGGTAAGGATTGCAGCCTTGCTCAGAATAGCAAAATCTGCGGTGGAGTATGGAAGCGTGCTCAATGGCGCAGCCGTACCTGCATGATTGAAAACAGTTAAGGAGGTACTATGTTTCCTATTCCAACTTGTTTCTGGGACAAATTTAGTCCTAAGACCAAGCAGCGTATCCTGTTCGGCGGGATTATACTTGTGATTATCACGGCTACGTTATGGCTGATACTGCTGATGTACAAGAGCTATAACACCGAGATGCAGAAGCAGTGGACTCGTGGGTACAATGCAGCTGCAGTAGAAGTGCAACAGCAGTACGACAAAGCCTTGCAGGAACAACGTAAGGCTTTCGATAAGGAGCTTGCGTCAGCAGAAAGCAAGGCGCAGCAGTATTTTGAACTATCTCAGGAGCTTATTGATGCAAACAGCAAACCGTTACAAGAAGCACAGCAAAAGCTCAGTGCTAGTCCTGATGGTAATCGGGAGTGCTTTGGTGCTGAGTTCATGCAAGAGTTTAACCAAGCCGTCGAAGCAGGTAAAGCAAATTGAAGTACCTGTAGTGCAGGCTAAGGAGTACAAACGAGCAGTGCTTCCGTACTCCTTGAAGCAAGGCTGCAAAGACCCAGAGCACCTGCAAAGTACTAATGCAGCGGAGGTATTCCGTGTACTCAGTGCCAATAGCTTGGAATTACAGCGTTGTAAGGCTAAGCATAAGGCTTTGCTTGGTATTGCAAGTACGCTATATGCTGAGCCTGAGGGTCAGAAGTAGAATCTAGGATTGTCGACAATTGCCTATTATTTGAGCAATGGATTGTTGACAATTTAACAAACAGGATTGTATGTAAGTACAGAATTGTCTCCTGTACGCAACAGAAGGGTATTGACATGATATTAGGTAATGTGCTAGGGCTGATTGCTCTGGGTTTAGTAATCTGGATTCTTACTGTGCACAAGTGGTATTGACCTGAGGAATTTCTCGGGAATGCTGTTTGCTGCCCCGTATTTGAGCAGGAAGGGCTATTGGAGGGCTCGGGAATACCAGAGCCTACCTTGAGCCTTGAATCGAATCTGAGAGCATTTTGGAGCCCTTCCTGAAATTGTGGAGTTTGCTTCTCATATTTTCGGGGAATTTCGAGTTCTAAGCAGGGTCAGAGCAGGGTCAGAGCAGGGTAGAAGTCGAATTTTGGTGCGGATTTGTTTGGGGGTACTCACCCCTCCCCTCCCCTTTCTTCCCCCATATACCTATGTTTT
>RBKG01000314.1 GCA_003640335.1 Porphyromonas sp. | reverse complement strand
TAAATACTACTTAAGACACTGAAAATTCCCAATACACAAAGAGCAAAATAGTTTTCACATTACCTAAACTCAAAACCACGGCGAAGTCTGTACAAACCACGGCGAAGTCTGTGCAGACTACAGCTGAAGTCTCCAGAAAGTACTACGTACTTACAAATTTAAGTGCGCGCACTCACGAAGATAAGTACGTGTACTTACAAAAGTATTTACGCGTACTCACTGAAGTGTTTGTGCGTACTCACTGAAATAAGTGCGTCGTACTGACTGATTGCTCGTGCATGTTTCAAGCAATTGTTGCATTTGATGCACTAGCCTTGTAATGAGTGAAATGAGCTATATTTGCGAATAGTTTTAATTATGAGGAGACCATTGCATAATATGTTACTCGTTGCCTTATTTCCGACATTCGGGCTAAGTCCGTCGAGCGACCTCATAAGAATGAAGAACTAGTGTCAAACACTGTTATAGAGCCCAAAAGGAGTAATAACTTTTATATGAAAATTAAAGGAATAGGTCAAAATCAGTATGTTAAGCAGAATATGTTGCTCTTCTTCACGAGCACGCTACTGCTTAGTCTTATGTTTATCAGTTTTCTGGGGGGAAGTATCTTGGGTGAGATAATGACTCCATGGCCATATTTCTTCTATGCTGCGTCAGCCCTCTCTCATGCTGCTTGCTTGATGCTTCCTAGTCTACTTCTCGGTTTGCTGGTAAGTTTTATCAGACCTTGCCGTTATAGTCTGTGGCTTCAAACCTTCATATCTGCACTAATTTGCATTGCTTGCTTTCTAGACAATCAAGTGTATGCGATATATCGTTTTCATATCAATGGCTTTATAATCAATATGCTCTTAGGCCCAGGTGCAAATGAGGTCTTTAATTTTGATACGGCTCTTTATGTTCAAGAGCTAGCCTATCTATTGGGTGTTGGTGCATTATCTGTACTTGCTTATTGGCTTGTGCGATTGGTATGGCGATTTAGACAGAGGTCGTATGCGACTTGGGGGTTGAGTTTAATTGTAGGGATGACTCTTTTTGCACATGTTAGCCATATATATGGTTCATTTATGTCGGTAGCGGGCATTGTGCAGAGTGCCAAATTATTACCATATTATTTCCCTACAACTTCATACTCCTTGATGAATAAGTTGGGATTTCATTCACCCAATAATTTGGCTGTCCTCAAGCAACAGCCTTCAGGCTCTGTTCTTTACCCACGGAAATCCTTAGAGACAGAGTCTCCCAAAGACTTACCCAATATCCTCATTATTCTTATTGACTCGTGGAATAAGCGTACGCTGACATCCGAGACTATGCCACACCTCTACCAATTTGCTCAAGAGGAGCAGTGGTACACCAATCATAAGAGTGCTAGCAATGGTACACGTAGTGGAGTTTATGGCCTATTTTATGGTCTAAGTTGCTATTACTGGGAAGAGTTTGATGCGGCTAGAATGCAACCCTTATTTATTAGGCGACTCCTTGATTTGGGTTATGATATAGGTATTTATCCAAGTGCGACCCTCGAAAATCCGAATTTCGCTAAAGTCCTTTTTAGTCAGGTGCCTTCTTTGCGTAGGTCTACACCGGGAGAGACATCTCTAGAGCGTGACGAGCGACTAACATCAGATTATCTGCACGAACTGAGACAGCGTAGTCAGAGCGGAAAACCTACGTTCTCATTCCTATTTTACGATTTACCTCACAGCTTCCAACTGCCTAAGGAATTAAATCAGACTTTTAGTCCAGCGTGGGACTATGCAGACTATACACGTCTGAATAATGATACAGATGCAAGACCCTTTTTTAATCTTTATCGGAATACATGTTACCAAACTGATAAGTTTATTGGGCGAGTTTTGGATAACCTCAAGGTGTCTGGGGGCTTGGATAATACTATTGTTTTAGTTACAGGTGACCATGGACAAGAATTCAATGAGAACAAACATAATTATTGGGGGCATAATAGTAATTTCTCTGATGCACAAATAGGTGTCCCCCTGATTGCTCATTTCCCTAAGCAAGAAAGCAAGCAAATTAAGTACCGCACAACGCACTACGATATTATTCCTACACTAATGCATAACTATTTAGGGGTTAAGAATGCTCTTGAGGATTATAGTATGGGAAAACTTTTAAGTGATTCTAGCTCTAGAACTTGGCATATCGTAGGGAGTAATCTGAACTATGCTTTTATAATAGAAGGAGATACAATACTAGAAAAAACTGCTGAGGGCAACTTAGATGTTTATGACCCTAAAATGAAGCCTATCCCGAACTATAAGATGAATGCAAAGAAATTCAATGAGGCGATGGAGCGGCTTAATGCTTTCTTTAAGCATTAAATAGTAGTTAGTCCCTTTCGTGCAACGGAAATCAGCGAAAGGATAAATATTTATATATTTGTGCTTGTCAAGATGGAGGCTAATAGAC
>RBKG01000324.1 GCA_003640335.1 Porphyromonas sp. | reverse complement strand
GTACAAGTTCAAAATCCGGTGTAGTAAGTAAACTCATTGAAGTTTTTGCAGACTCACCATATACCTTGTATTTTACCTATACAAGCTATGCTGGACATGCTTCTGAACTCGCTGAAGATGCAGCTAAGGCTGGCTTTGCTCGTGTCATTGCCGTAGGTGGAGATGGTACTGTTAATGAGGTTGCTCGGGGGCTGCTACACACCCAAACAGCCTTATCTATCATTCCAATGGGTTCGGGAAATGGCTTGGCAAGGGCATTAGGTTTACCTATGAATATCAAGCGTGCTGCAGAGATTGCGGCACGAGGGAAAATAGATAATATTGATTGCTGTCTAGCCAACAAATCACCATTCTTCTGTACCTGTGGAATGGGTTTTGATGCTGAGGTAAGTGCTGCATTCGCCGAAGCACCTTTCAGAGGCTTCATATCCTATGCTGCGACATCTCTAGAACGCTATATCAATTATAAACCTTCAACCTATACTATCGAAATAGAAGGGCATGAAACAGTACGTTCTGAGGCCTTCGTAGTCGCAGCCGCCAATGCTAGTCAGTATGGCAACAATGCCCACATTGCACCTAATGCATCAATGACTGATGGTAAAGTAGATATTGTAATACTTAAACCGTTTAGTGTTCTTGACATGCCACAGCTCACACTTCAGCTTTTTAGTAAGCGACTTGAAGAGAGCACTTATCAAGAATCATATCAAACCTCTAGAGCTACTTTTATCAGAGAATCTGCAGGTGTTGTCCATCTTGATGGAGAACCAGTAGAAATGCCAGAAAGAATTGAAATTGAAGTTCTACCTCAAGCTATTCACGTCATAAGACCCGAAGAATAAACCATGAAACATCTTGTGTCTATCCATCAGCTCAGTGTGGAGGATATAACTCGTATCCTTGACAGAGCCGAGCTTTTTGAGCTAAATCCAAACAGAGATTTGCTTACAGGTAAAGTCGTTGCGACCCTTTTCTTTGAACCAAGTACACGCACGCGCTTAAGTTTTGAAACAGCTGTTGTTCGATTAGGCGGTAAAGTTATCGGTTTCTCAGATGCTGCGACAAGTAGTAGCAGCAAGGGTGAAACATTAAAGGACACAATCAGTATGGTCGGCAACTATGCCGACCTTATTGTTATGCGTCACTTCCTCGAAGGGGCAGCTTGCTATGCCTCCGAACTCAACAGAGTACCTATCGTAAATGCAGGTGATGGAGCGAATCAACACCCATCTCAAACTCTTCTGGACATGTACTCTATTCGCAAAACTCAAGGTAGTCTCTACGATAAGACAATCGTATTAGTTGGAGATTTGAAGTACGGCAGAACAGTACATTCCCTTATTGAAGGAATGAGCCATTTCCGTCCGAAATTTATTTTTGTTGCTCCTGAAGAACTAAAACTTCCTCGTGAATATAAGTCCTTTTGCGAAGAGCATGGAATCCCCTACGAAGAGCATTCTGTTTTTGATGAGCATGTCATCAATCAAGCTGATATCCTCTACATGACAAGAGTACAAAGAGAAAGATTTGTTGACCTTGAAGAGTATGAACGCGTTAAGAATGTGTATGTCCTAACTAATGCTATGCTAGAGAAGAGCAAACCTAATCTTAGGATACTGCACCCACTCCCCCGCGTAGGAGAGATAGCACAAGACGTTGATGATAATCCTAAAGCTTACTTTATCCAGCAGGCTCAAAATGGATTGTACATACGACAGAGTATCCTCTGTGATGTTCTAGGAATTGAAGTTCAAGATTAATCAAAGAAAAAACATGAATAAGGATAAGTTAATGGTTGAAGCTATCCGTAATGGCATCGTGCTTGACCATATTCCCAGCGATAAATTATTCAAAATCGTTAGCATTCTACAGCTAGATAAATCCGACACTCCTATTACAATCGGGAATAACCTAGAAAGTAAACAAGTTGGTCGTAAGGGTATCATCAAAATAACTAATCGCTTCTTCAGTGACGATGAAATCAATAAAATTGCGATACTCGCTCCTAATATCAGATTGAATGTTATTAAAGACTATCAAGTAACAGAGAAACGATACATCTCACTTCCGCCTGAAGTTCATGCGTTAGTTCGTTGTTCCAATCCTAAGTGTATCACAAACTCAGAACCAATGGCAACAAAATTCTCTGTTTCGCTTGTGCAGGAAAAAGGTGTAAAACTCACTTGCCACTATTGTGGAAGGAGTGTATCGGGAGAAGATTGTGAACTATTATAAGTATTTACAGATTTAATTAAGAAACTAAGATAATAACCAATATGAATAAAACTTCTTTTCTCAGAACATTAGTAGCGATAATGCTGATATTTGGCTTCTCTAGTTGTGGATATAATGGATTAGTTGCTCTTGATGAAGAGGTTCAGCAGAGCTGGGGACAGGTTGAAAACCAATATCAACGTAGAGCAGACCTTATTC
>RBKG01000302.1 GCA_003640335.1 Porphyromonas sp. | reverse complement strand
GAAACACGTAAGTATAAAAATAAGGTAGAGATACAGAGCTTGTATCCAACCTTCTCGGAAGAATACTTTGAGACTAAGAAAGTTGTTTATTTACCTCTTTAGGCTTGTGTGATGATGAAAATTAAGATGTTTACGGTTAATCCCGTACAAGAGAATACTTACGTTATCTACGATGAAACGGGTGAGGGTGCAATCATTGACTGTGGTTGTATGTCGCCCGAGGAGGAGCAAGCTGTACAAAGTTTTATTGAGCGAGAAGGCATTAAGCCTGTAATGCTACTCAATACGCATCTACACTTTGACCATGTATGGGGTAATGCTTGGGCTATGCGCACATGGCCAGAAATGAAAGCCTATTGCCATGAGCGCGATTTATCTATGCCTCCTAAGCCTAGTGAGCAGTTAAGATTGTTTGGTATTCATAGTCCTCTAGAGAATTTGCCCGATGAGAGCTATACTTTAATTCAAGAGGGAGATACTCTTTCGTTCGGTAATACAGTCCTCAAGGTTTTATATATACCGGGTCATGCACCGGGTCATATTGCTTTTTATTCTGAGCGTGATGGGGTAGTCTTTTCGGGTGATGCTCTATTCTATAGAGAGATTGGGCGTACGGACCTGTGGGAAGGTAGTTATCCTCAACTGATAGAGAGCATACGAACTAGATTATTTACTCTACCTGCTAATACGGTTGTTTATCCTGGTCATGGACCAGAGACAAATATCGCTGATGAGATTGCAGGCAATCCCTACTTTAGATAAAAGAATATTAGGTTTCGGCTAATTGATAGACAAAAAATACCGTCGCATAACTTACTCCTTAAAGAAGTTATGCGACGGTATTTTTTTGTTGTGTCCTATGTGTTATAGTTCAATGCTGTAACTAGCTACATCTCCGCTGTTGGGGTAGAAGCCTCTTAGGTATAGCGTTTTATTGCGGCTGTTAAGTACTTCTCCTATTGCCTTATTTAGGTCTGCTATTGAGCGGATAGGGGAGTCATTAGCCGTTAGGATAATGAACCCATCTTCAACTCCCGACTTGCGCAGAGGACCTGCTTGTATTTTATTGACTTGCACACCATAGCTAAGACCATAACTGCGTAGCTGGTTAGGCTCAAGAGCCTTGAGAGTGGCTTTTAGTTTGTCGCTATTCGTGTTCTGTTCACGGATAACGCGCTCATTACCATCTTTATTCTTAAGTGTAACCTTAAAGGTTTTCTTACTGCCCTTACGGTCTACAGTAACATTGATTGTATCACCTGGGCGGTAGCGACTAATCTCGCTCTGCAAGCGTCCGAAGTCTTCAATAGCAGTACCATTGATAGCGGTAATAACGTCGCCCTTCTCTATCCCTGCGGCAAGTGCAGCACTGATTTCGGCAAAATCACCGATGAAGACACCTCTATTAACTTTAAGACCTTCTTTCTTGACTAAGTCTGCATCGACATCCGAACCTGCAATCCCTAGTAATCCCCTCTGTACGGTACCATACTTCTTGATATCCTCAACGACCTTGCCGGCGATATTGATAGGAACAGCAAATGAATAACCGGCATAGTTACCCGTTTGCGAGAAAATCATTGTGTTGATACCTACTAGTTCGCCTTGAGCATTGACAAGAGCACCTCCGCTATTGCCTGAGTTTACAGCAGCATCTGTTTGAATGAAGCTCTCTACATTTAGTCCTCCACGACCAGCCGTTTTCGTTGTCGTGCGCGCCTTAGCACTGACAATCCCAGCTGTAACTGTGCCTGTTAAGTTGAAAGGGTTACCAACGGCAAGCACCCATTCCCCAAGGCGAAGTTTGTCACTATCTCCAAATGGTATAGTAGGAAGGTCTTTGCCATCTACCTTCAGTAGGGCGATGTCAGTATTGGGGTCTGTACCAATTAGTTTGGCTGTGAATGTGCGATTGTCTTCAAGGGTAACACTGATTTTGCTACTACCATCAATAACGTGGTTGTTGGTCATGATGTAGCCATCATTGCTGATAATCACCCCAGAGCCATAGCCGATGACAGCTTGTTTCTGTGGCTGTGATGGACGTCCTCCGAAGAAGAATTCAAAAGGGTCCATACCTTGAGATGCAACACTGCGTTCGCCTTCCACTTTGATATGTACTACAGCCTTGACGCTACGTTCGGCAGCCTCTGTTAGGTCTGGTGCACTTCCTAATGCTCGAGGGCTGATAGCTAAAGAGTTATTTTCAAATCCGTGATTATTAGCTGTGCTTGTATAACTTGATTCGTATGTATTGTCTAACGTGCCCTTAGGCGTCATAACCTTTACTGTGACAGCACTAGCGGCTACACTCACTGCGACGATAGCTCCAAGAGAAGCGATACTTTTCCACATATTACTCATATCTGATTTCTTTAATTTAATATTATGCGTTTAAGCTTATAACGAGAATAACGTTCAACTTATTTTGTTACTTGTTATACC
>RBKG01000273.1 GCA_003640335.1 Porphyromonas sp. | reverse complement strand
GATTTTCAAATTCTTTGATTAACTTTGTGGCATCAGATAAGCTATTGAATTGATTTCCGCCTCCAAGATAATTGGGCTCTTGGGTTGAAAGAAATTCGGTAGCTTTCTTTTTATCTACCCATGTAAGCAAACCCTGATTTATCCATCCAATAATACCTCCAACTCTATCCTTGGGGTATAGACTGCGTACATCGTTTACCTCAACATCCATCTTTCGGCTATGCTCACTCTTACGAACTTGAAGGGCAACAACAAAGTTATTCCCTCTCTTATCCTTTAACTCTGTAAGTATAACCTTAGCACCTTGTTTCGTTCGGCTATTGAAAACAGCTATAGGATTAGCAAGTGATTGGGGTAGGTCAGTAATATCTGGTAAGTTGAATGGATGCAAACTTGAATAGGCTACAGAAGCCTTCTTCTCTAGTCTTTCTGCAGATAGTTCAATAGGCAAGTTCGGTATACCAGCACTCTGCAATATATCGCTAGGCATACCAAGGCTATAGACATGCCCCTTGGGTAATGTACCGTCTATCTGTGCTTGCAGTTGCTCGTTGAAGCGTTCATTGACCTCTTGTAGTTCTTGACCTCTTCGGAAGCGTATTGTTTCAGGCTGTATAGCTTCATTAAAAGCTCTCTGTCTGTCCTCTTCGTTTCCTTGTTCGTATTCGTGTATAGACAAGCCTTGAGCCTTCAAAGAGTGCTTAAGCTCTTCGCTTAGGTTGCTAGGGATGATAGCAGACGAGAACTCATTAAAACCTACAGGTCTCTCAAACTTAGTTTCAAAGTAGGGAACAGGCATCTCATTGCGGATAGCATTTACCATCGCCTTGAGTTCTGTTACATCCTCATCCGTTAGTTTGATGCCGTATTCCTTTTGAGCATAAGCTTTTGGTTCTACGTTTAAAGCAGTATTGAGGACGTAGTCCCCTCCAATACTAGCCCATTGAGGTTTGAGCTTGAGAACAAATTTGTCAAAGACCTTGCTCCATTTTTCATCAAAAGCCTTACGTGCTTCTTCGTTTGCTAGTTGTCCCTTGCCTTTGCGAATAGCATTAAGTGTACCAGCCTTATTAATTAGAGATGCAGCAAAAGAATGGAACCCAAAATCTCCTTCTGTACCTTGCAGTCCTTGCTTTTTCATGGCTTTACTGATGTTCTCAAGAGTAGCTGGTAAGTATTTCTTTGAACCATCAGAACGAAGTCCATCAAATAGTAGTTCCTCTGCTTGGTAGTGTTCTGCCAAGCCTGCCAGCCATTTATTGAAAGCGTCAGCTTGTTCGTCAGCAATACGCTTAGCCTCTGCATTTGATTGGTCTACACTCAATTTACCCTCTAAAATACTACTGTCATATAAGCCACGACCAAGGTCTAGGAACGTGTCGGGGTATCCTACTTCATTTACATAGTCAAGCCCTCTTTGGAGTATCATCTTCCCTCTTGGTAGAACTTTCTCTCCTCTTGCTATTTTCTCCTCTAATTCGTTCAGTCTTGCTTTACGACTCTCCACATAGTCTTGCGTATATTCTTCAATGCTCTTTGGGTATCCATCTTGACCAAGTAATAGGGACGATATAGCATACTGATGACCAGTACTTAAAGACTCATAGCGTGTTGCGCCATTGCCTATTTCTAGAGCTTTGTCTGCTAACTCTTTTGGATATTCCCTATTCTGATAGTAGACTAGTGAAATCCCTTGCCCAGTACTATGTAGATAGGCTTGATATAGACCAGATGACAATCGTCCCTCGTTTATCCAATTTTCAACACTTTCAATAGCCTTATACTTGAACTCGCTAGGCAAGCTTCTAAACTCTTGGTAGAGTAAATCGTGCCCTTTGTCTGTAAGATGCTTCTCTATTATTGGTACTCGTGGAGTATAAGCATCGCCAAAGAATGTACCTGCATTCTTACCCGTCGTCTTGTTAATTTTACTTGATGGCATCACAAGGGATATTTCTCCATATCCATTATGTTGCTGGTGCGAACTGTCAATCACGGCGATACTTGGATTGGCTAGTCCTCCTAAACGTACTGCTTTATGGAGTTTATCCTCCGTTATATTATGTACCCCAACAAGTGTTTTAGGCTCCTCGTTACTCTTTCTTCCCCTAAAGCGTATGCCTTCAGTACTGTTGTCTTCGTCCTTTCTTGTATCTTCGTTCCCTACTTTTCCTTCTGTGTTTTGTTCGGCATCTAAGGCTTTCTTTGAATTGCGGACAAGGAGCTTGTACCATCGGATTTTATTCGCTAGTTCGTCTAGTTGTGGCAGTATATCTTGTAAGCCTGGAGCGTGAATTAAAGCGAGTTCATTTCGATTCTCCTTGCCTACAAACATATATCTAGCCTCACCATTGAATTGCTCTTCGGTCATATCAGGTACAGCTCCGCTCTCGTAATAATCGCGCATAGCTTGATAAGCCTCCCTGCGTAGAGAGGTGGCTTCGGAT
>RBKG01000270.1 GCA_003640335.1 Porphyromonas sp. | reverse complement strand
GCATCATACGGCACTCGCTTCGTTGTTTGCGACATTCGGGCTTGGTCATTTACACGAGTAAACTCCCTTCATCCTCAGTATTAACGCCTTGCGATTACCGTATGCTGCAAAGTCAAGCCAGAGAACAAGCTATGCGTGTCATTTGGGAGACCGTACAACGGTCTCCTATAAGTGACACTATAAGTTTAATTATGGGGAGACGCCAAGCAAGGTGTCTCCCCATAATCCTAGTTATACCATTAGTTCAACGCTCTAAAGATTTAGGGTAAACTTATGCTCCTTGCTCTCATCTCCATCATTTTGACTAGTTAAATATATAGAAACAGGTGTGTTTAGAATACTGTCGTTAAGGCCATCTAAGTCCAACTTAAACTCTGTTATTAACCGAGAAAATTCACATTTAATCTGCCTCTTAGCAATAAGCCTACTATAAAGTTGGGACTCTTCAAATTGGGGATCTTTCGTTATTTTCGTACTCTGCTCTGTAGAATACAAGGCACTATCATCAGAACAAGCTATAATACCCTCTAACATTAATAGAGAATTATATCCCCTGCAAAGACTAAACAGAGAATGCATTTTTAGGTAAGACATTACAATCTGGCTTATAGCTTTCTCTAGTTCCTTGAGCTTCAACCTCGATTTTAATTCAGCTAATAATAGGTATTTTGCTTCATCACCTTCCCCAAGTATAGCAACCCCATCACAATCTTTATTTTGGCTATGTACCTTATCCCATACTCGCTTCAGAATTGACTTACTCTGTGGAACTTCAACATAAAATCTATTAGGGTAAAACACATCAAGTTTTTTTAAGGAAGCACTTTCTGCACTTTCTGTAATAGTGAAATTGAGAGATCCTACAAATTTATCCTTGTAGAACTGATTGAAATTATTACTCAGCTGACTCATCTTCAATCTCACTTATCTTATCCTCAATCACAGCCTCAACTCTCAAACTCTCTCGTGCTGCATTGACAAAACTTTTATAAGGAATACCATCTTCGACATCCTGCCGAATGATTTTGCTAGAACCATCTTCACGGCGAACAAGTAAGTACGATGATATTTCCCTTAAATGATGTTCATCCAAGCAACTATCTTTCAGTTGATTTTCCTCTAAGAATATCTGATACTCAGACTCATTCATTTTTTCCTTTAATCTCAGCAATGCAATATGTTCATTGATGCGTCTTAGGATATGGTCGCTGTGGGTGGTTATCTGCATATACATTCCTTTCGAAGCTAAAAGCATCAAAAGGTCAGCCATTTTGCGTTGCATCATTGGGTGCAGATGCGCTTCTGGTTCTTCAAAAAGTAATGCCGTTTGCCCTACCGAAAGCCTACTGATTATAAGAGATAATGGAGCAATTTCCCGAATAGAAGAGGCTACGGCAGACAAGGGTAGCTCCAAGCCTTTATCTGATATGTGATAGTAAGCTTCTTCCTTCGTGGATATTTTACCTTGTATAATACTACTAAACAAGTCCAACAAATCAGAATTGTCACTCTCGGGGAACTCTGATATTCGGCGCAATAAGGACATACGATCAATAAACCTAGCAAAAAGTCCTGTTTTAGCCTTTACATCTTCTGTAAATACAGCTCCTCTAGATGGGGGAAGTATAACACTACTTTGAAGAGCAAGATAATCACCAAATATAACCAACATAAGATGATGTCTCATTAGCAAAGCTAAGGGACTTTCCTCTCCAATAACATCGGCATCCCCTACCCTATAAGACAAAGAACCTAGACTCAATATATAGCTTATTTCTTCTTGCCCCTCTAGACCTGTAATTTCAGAGCGATAACTTATCACATACTCATCTAAATCTCCTGGAAGATGAACATCTACATTACAAGCAAGAGTAGCATGATTCATCATATAACGCATATATACCTTTAAGTCTTCGGCTAGCCATTCTTCAAAGTTTTTCTTGCGAAATGATAAAACCACCCCACTGTCGCTAGACTTCATAACCGTATCTCTTAATGAGTTATATGGTTCTTGGGTATCAAGAAAGAAGCGATTCAATCTATTCTTATCAACCAAAACATCAAAGAAGTAATGACATAGCAGAGCTAAATAACTCTTGCCTAAGCCCGACTCGCCAGAGAAAAACATTATCGAGCTAAGTGCTATTTTGGAGTGTTTGATTGCGCCAAGTTCGCGTATATCAATTCTGACCTGTCCCATACTTTATTAATTATTTAGCTGTTTCTGATGTAAAGTTACACAACTTTCACTAAAGGTTAGGTCTGTATCCTCACTATCGCAGGGCTCCCGTATTAAAATCCGAGGACTTTCTTGAGGTAGTCGGGCTGTAGGCTACATTTCCATCGTCGCGCCTTGAGAGAAAGCTTGTCATTCTGTTGGCTTAGGATGGCTAAAGTGAACTAGCGAAGAAGGTTTAGATTGCGTGCGGAATAGTTCTTGCGTGCACGGCAGGCATCTT
>RBKG01000130.1 GCA_003640335.1 Porphyromonas sp. | reverse complement strand
TGAGTACGCGTACTTATTTCAGTAAGTACGTGTACTTTTTTGGAGACTTCAGCTGTAGTTTGTGCAGACTACGGCTGAAGTTTGTACAAACTACACGTGTAGTCTGCAAAAACTACGGCGTGTGCTGAACTTGAGTGTGCACACATAGCTATTTTGATAGCCTTAGTCCAATAGCTTTTATTGCTGTTGCCAACGCTTGCGTTGCCTTTCGGCCATTGCGGACTCTGCTTGCGTATGCTCATCGGCATGCCATAGCTGTGTGCCTTGTAGGGCATCTGGCAAATACTGCTGCTGGACAAAGTGATTGGGGTAATCGTGCGCGTATTTATAACCATCAGAATATCCCAAATCCTTCATCAAGGCTGTTGGCGCATTTCTTAGATGTAGGGGAACGGGCAAGTTGCCTGTTTCCCGTACCACCTCAAGAGCGTGATTGATAGCGAGGTAAGCACTATTACTTTTCTCAGAAGTCGCTAGATAGATGACTGTCTCGGCAAGCGGTATGCGCCCCTCAGGCCAACCAATGCGCTCAAGAGTATCTGCACAAGCATTAGCAAGAAGAAGTGCATTCGGATTAGCAAGTCCTATATCCTCTGCGGCTGATATAACTAGTCTGCGTGCAATGAACGACGGCTCTTCACCGCCTTCAATCAAGCGTGCTAACCAGTAAATAGCTGCATCGGGGTCGCTCCCTCGTATTGATTTGATTAGGGCAGATGCGATGTCGTAATGCATTTCACCCCCTTTGTCAAAGGCAAGTGGATTAGTACTTACACGACTACGTACAAGTTCGTTTGTGATGATGATTTCCGTTGCAGCTGTGCTGAGTACTATTAGCTCTAATATATTCAGTGCTTTGCGGGCATCACCACTAGAGAAATGAACGAGAGCATCTGTTTCTTGCAGTACAATATGCCTTGCTTTCAGCACTTCATCGTGCTTAATCGCATATTGTATTAGGTCAATAATATCATCGGCACTTAGCGGTTCGAGGGTATAAACCTGACATCTAGAGAGTAGAGGTCGAATAATCTCAAAGCTTGGGTTCTCCGTCGTCGCTCCTATAAGAGTGAATATGCCTCTCTCCACCGCTCCAAGTAAGCTATCTTGCTGACTCTTACTGAAGCGATGTATCTCGTCAATGAAGAGAATAGGGCGATCAGTTGGGGCGAAAATCCCCGACTGATCACTTTGAATACGTTCAATCACTTCACGCACATCCTTGACTCCTGCGTTAATTGCACTCAGGGTATAAAAGTTAGACCCTGTTTGTTTGGCGATGATTTCGGAGAGCGTTGTCTTACCGACTCCGGGAGGCCCCCAAAAGATAAGGCTTGGGAGTCGCTTCTGCTCAATCATCGTGCGCAGGCTAGCACCTAAAGCAAGTAAATGCTTTTGCCCAAAGTAACCTTCTAGGCTACCAGGGCGCATGCGTTCGGCAAGGGGGCGTGTCGTGTTCATAGAGCAATCAAACTAATACTCAAGAATAAGCGTCTGACGAGGTGCAAGCTCTCCGAGCTTCTTGATGTCAATTGTCTGACCGCTGATAATATCCTTAGCCTCTGCTTGAGGGAGAAGATTAGCCCAGTATTCCCAGTCAATCTTAGACGCTTCATCACGACCATTGAAGACAACGCTCACGTGCTTGTCTCCTAGGCTACGCTGATACACATATACGCCGCCACGAGGTGTTTGGTGGCGAAGTGTGCCTTGGCTGATGACCTTATTTCCTTGTCTCCACTTGAGCAATTTCTGTGTATAGGTATAAGCCTCTTGCTCTTCCTTAGTGCGTTGCTGAGGGTCAAAGTAACTGCGCTTATCTCCCTGCCAACCTCCTAAGAAGTCTGTGCGTACATAACCATCGCCCTTAGACTTATTACCAGACATAAGTACTTCAGTTCCGTAATAAATCTGAGGAATACCGCGAGTAGTTAATAGGAATGCGAGGGCTTGTTTGTAGCGATTAGCGTTGCGTGCCAGCTCTTCATTCTTAGCAAATCGGTCTGTATCGTGATTGTCGAGGAAGGTCAGCAAACTATTCGGATTAGCATAAACGATATCTTGAGATAGATATTCGTAGAGCTTGCTAAAACCTCCGTGCCAGTCTTCGGTCTTCTCATCGAAAGCTTGGTTCATAAGCCCCATAAGAGGGAAGTCCATAACGGTAGGTAGTCCCGAATTGCGAGGAGCTGCAAGACGACTATCCTTCTGCCAGTATGAAACGAGGACATTGCTATTAAGCCAAGTTTCACCCACGATATTATACTTAGGGTATTCCTTATGAATAGCTTGACACCATCTGCTCATCATATCGAAGTCCGCATAAGGGTGAGTGTCTTGTCGAATGCCTTGTATACCAGCGTACTCAATCCACCAAATACTATTCTGTATAAGGTACTTCTCTACATGTCTATTGCGCTGATTAAAGTCGGGCATAGAAGCAACGAACCAGCCGTCAATGGCTAACTTCTTCGCATATTCGGTCGCATAAGGGTCACTCTGTACGGCAGTGTGGTAGGTTGTCTGTGTGTACTTACCATCAAAGTTGAACCAGTTTTTGCTTGGCATGTCCTTAAAGAGATAATTCTCCGTACCGCAGTGATTGAAAATCATATCCATCACCACCTTAAGACCTCGCGCACGGGCTTGAGTTACGAAGTTTTTGAAGGCTTCATTTCCCCCAAAGCGAGGGTCTACTTCGTAGTAATCCGTAATCGCATAACCATGATACGAGCCTTCGGGCATGTTATTCTCTTGTACAGGATTAAGCCAAAGAGCGGTAACACCTAAGTCTTTGAAGTAGTCTAAATGTTGCTGAATACCAAGTAAGTCCCCACCATGACGAGCTGAGCCATTCTGTCTATCTACCTTGTCTTGATACATGCCCTTGACGTAGTCATTCTTAGGGTCGCCATTAGCAAAGCGGTCAGGCATAATGAGGTACAAGACATCGCTAGAGTCGAAGCCCTGTATCTCAGAAGCCTTGACCTTGCGTGCGTCTAACTTGTAGGCAATAGGATAAGTTTTACCTTTAGCGTCCGTCAGAATGATGCTAAAGTCTTGTGCAGGTGCGCCCTGTGTATCAAGATAGAGGATAGCGTAGTTGGGGTTATCCTCGTGCGCGACCTCCAAGAGCTTAATCCCCTTAGCCTTGATATCAACCTTGTAGTTCTTAAGGTTTGTTCCGTGCAGGAGTATCTGCAGTTTGCTGTCATTCATACCAGCCCACCAGCTTTTGGGGGCAATATGCTGAATATTGGGCTTCTGAGCATTCATTCCTAAGCCAAGTAAAGGAATAAGCGCTAAGCTCAAAAAAATCTTTTTCATATAGTCTTGTAATTTGTTGATAACAATTTAATTTATAGACTTTGCTCGTAATTGTTTGAGATGAGCGAGGAATTGCTGACGTGCGCCATCAATATCACCCTGCCATTCTCCGCCGGCAGCATTGAGATGACCACCACCGCCAAAGCCTTCTTGAGCTAAGATATTAACCGGGAAAGAGCCAATACTGCGTAGTGATATTTTGACTTGGGTCTTATCTTCTCTGATGAAGCACACGCAATCAATACCTTCTACGCTTAGCGGTAGGTTCACAAGCCCCTCTGTATCTCCTTTGCTCAGACCACGAGCTTGCATTTCTTCTTGATTGAGGGTGATAATTGCTGCTCCTAGTTCGGAATATACTTCAAGTTTCTCATGCAGGATATATCCCCTTAGTTTGAGTTCCTCAAGAGTGCCGTGGTAAGAGAGTTGGTCAATGATATACGGATAATCAGCTCCCTTTGCAATGAGGTGTGTAAACTGACGGAAGACTTCGGGACGGAAGCAATTATACATAAAGCGGCCTGTGTCGGTGATAATCCCAGAAGCAAGTAAGGTCGCAATATCGGGACTTATCAAGTCGCTCCAGCCTAAGGACTCTATCAAAGTAGAGACAAGCTCGCAGGTAGAGGAGAATGGCGGAAAGCTAAACACGACATCGAAGCCCTCTTCGGGGTGAAGGTGGTGGTCTATCATAATGCGATAGCCCTCGGCTTGTCTAGCTGCCTCTACCAAGTCGGGATACCGAAGTCTGGATATTTGATTGTGGTCAAGGTGGAAGATGAGGTCAGCCTCTGCGATAAGCTGAAGAGCTTGCTCAGTCTCCTCGCCATAGATACACAATTCATCTGTGTAGGGCAACCACTCTAGATAACGCTCCACCTTATCAGGGCTGATAACGGTAATGCGTGCCTCTGGCTTAACTTGTGCAAGCGTCTTCGCCCAAGCTAGTGTAGAGCCCAAGGCATCGCCATCGGGCGCAGTGTGCGGAAAGATAACAATGCGCGAAGCACTATTAACTGCCTTCTTGAGCCGCTCAAGGTCTTGTGTATTAAATGTAGTTTCCAAATAATGTCTAGATAAAAATTAAAAAGGGCTGTAGCAAAGTTTGCGGCAGCCCTTTCAAAGTATATTCAAGAATGCGTACAACTACTCAAGTAGAGAGCAAAAGGTATTAAACTTCAGATATGGACGCATTCGCCGTCTTTGTTTCGATGTAGCTTAGTAAGCACGAGCGAAGAGTACACGCTGGCTACTTGGTTTACCCGTTACCATACATACACCGGGCGTCTTGTCGCCTTGTAGTGGTATGCATCGGATAGTCGCCTTGGTTTCAGCCTTAATCTTCTCTTCTGTTTCGGGCGTTCCGTCCCAGTGCGCCAAGATAAAGCCACCTTCTTCAATAGCTACTTTGAACTCTTCGTAAGTATCGACAGTCTTCGTTGTCTTAGCACGGAAGTCAAGAGCCTTTTGGTAGATGTTCTTCTGAATATCTTCAAGTAATTGCTCAATGTGGTCTTCAATGCCCTCTATTGAGTATGTTTCCTTAGTCAGCGTATCACGACGAGCTACCTCAATAGTGCCATTCTCCAAATCACGGCTACCAAGAGCAAGACGCACAGGCACACCCTTAAGTTCGTATTCAGCGAACTTCCACCCCGGCTTCTTAGTATCGTTGTCATCAAACTTAACGCTGATACCACGCTTCTTGAGTTCGCTGATAATTGGTTCTAGACGCTTGCTAATAGCTTCTAGTTGCTCAGCTCCCTTGTAGATAGGAACGATAACTACTTGTATAGGAGCGAGCTTAGGAGGGAGGACAAGACCATTGTCGTCTGAATGCGACATGATGAGCGCACCCATTAGGCGAGTCGATACGCCCCAGCTACTTGCCCATACATACTCTTGCTTACCTTCCTTATTGCTGAATGTTACGTCGAAAGCCTTAGCGAAGTTCTGACCAAGGAAGTGCGATGTACCAGCTTGTAGCGCCTTACCATCTTGCATAAGTGCCTCGATACAATAAGTTTCTACAGCTCCTGCGAAGCGTTCGTTAGCACTCTTCAGACCTACAACCACAGGCACCGCCATATATTCTTGAGCAAACTTTTCGTACACATGCACCATGCGTTCAGTTTCCTCAATAGCTTCTTCGCGTGTAGCGTGAGCTGTGTGTCCTTCTTGCCAAAGGAATTCTGCTGTACGGAGGAATAGGCGAGTACGCATTTCCCAGCGAACTACGTTAGCCCACTGATTGCAGAGGATAGGCAGGTCGCGGTAAGACTGAATCCAGTTCTTGTACGTGTTCCATATAATGGTTTCTGACGTAGGACGCACGATAAGCTCCTCTTCGAGTTTAGCATCTGGGTCTACGGTTACACCACCTTCGGGACTGCTCTTGAGGCGGTAGTGTGTAACTACGGCACATTCTTTAGCGAATCCTTCTACGTGGTCAGCCTCTTTACTAAGGAAACTCTTAGGGATAAATAGAGGAAAGTATGCGTTAGAGTGCCCTGTTTCCTTGAACATATCATCAAGTACGCGTTGCATCTTTTCCCATATAGCATAGCCGTAAGGCTTAATCACCATACAGCCTCTAACTGCAGAGTTCTCTGCTAAGTCAGCTTTCAGCACGAGGTCAAGATACCACTGCGAGTAGTCTGTACTACGTGATGTTAGCTCTTTAAGTTCTTTTGCCATTATATGTTGTCTTATTTATTATCTAATTAAAGTAGCAACAAAGATACGAATAAATAAGATGATGTCGTATGAGGTAAGAATACTTGCTTTTTGATGCCTTCTTTGCTTTATCAAAAGAGGAGGGGCTGCGCCAAAGTGAGATTTGGTGCAGCCCCTCGTTAAGTTGCTTAATAGAAATAAGGACTTAGCTTACTTCTTCTTACCTTGGTTAGCAACAGCTTCCATAAGCTTCTTGATTTCTTCAGGGTCGCCAAGGAAGTAATCCTTAACATAATTGAGGTCGTTATCGAACTCAAATACATAAGGAACTGCTGTAGGTAGGTTAAGAGCGATGATTTCTTCGTTGCTCATACCCTTAAGAACCTTGATGATACCACGTAGGCTGTTACCGTGTGCAGCTACAAGTACATCATCGTGCTCCATAAGAGTAGGAAGGATAGTAGTCTGCCAGTAAGGAAGTGCACGCTCTACACAGTCATTGAGTGCTTCTGTAAGAGGAAGGTAGCAAGGAGCCACGTTAGCGTAACGAGGGTCAGCGAATGGGCTACGTTCGTCGTTGCGTTCAAGAGCTGTAGGAGGTACATCGTAGCTACGACGCCAAATGAGTACTTGTTCGTCGCCATACTTCTCAGCTGTTTCAGCCTTGTTTAGACCCTGAAGCATACCATAGTGCTTCTCGTTAAGACGCCAGCTCTTTTCTACTGGAATCCAGTCAAGGTCCATAACATCAAGGATTTGGTTCATCGTCTTGATAGCACGCTTGAGGTAAGAAGTGTAAGCCTTACCGAAGCGGAAACCTTCCTTCTTAAGAACTTCACCAGCCTTCTTAGCTTCTTCGATACCCTTTTCGCTTAGGTCTACGTTAGTCCAACCTGTGAAGCGATTTTCCTTGTTCCATACACTTTCGCCGTGACGGATAAGAACGATTCTTTTCATTGCTATTTATCTAAATTATGTAATTCTATACGCAAAGTTAAGCGAAATAATCTAATCTTCTAGTGACTGCCCAAGCTCCCGCCATATTCTTTCGTTGGGTAGGGGAGCCTTGATATCTAGGTCTACGCCACTCACGGGGTGACGGAAGCGCAAACGATAGCTCAAGAGGGAAATGCTTCCGTCAGGATTACTTCGCTTAGCTCCGTATTTGAGGTCGCCTTTGATGGGGCAACCTATTGCCGAGAGTTGGCAACGTATTTGGTGGTGTCTGCCCGTGTGTAGGTCTACCTCCACGAGGTGATAATGCTCGCCATTAGAGATAAGTCGGTAGCTTAGCTCTGCTCGTTTGCTATTTGCCCGCTCTTGGTGGTAGGCATAGCTTTTATTCTGTTTTTCGTTGCGTACGAGATAGTGCGTGAGCCTTGCTTGTGCTTCCTGTGGTTTGTCTGTGACGATAGCCAAATAGGACTTTTGCACTTCGCCTTTGGCAAACATCTGCGTCATTCTGCTCAAGGCTTTGCTTGTCTTGGCAAAGATGACCAAGCCTCCTACGGGGCGGTCAAGGCGATGCACTAGGCCGAGGAAGACATTTCCGGGCTTGTTGTATTTCTCTTTCAGGTAAAGTTTGAGGGACTCTACCATCGGAACATCGCCCGTCTTGTCGCCCTGAACAATCTCTCCGGGTCGCTTAGAGACGATAAGTAGATGATTATCTTCGTAGATGACCATCGGGCTTACATATTCATACCGCCACAGACGCTGATAGTCTGCCCCGTTACATAGCTAGCGAGGTCGCTGGCTAGGAATACCGCTACACCTGCTACATCTTCGGGCGAGCCTGCACGACGCTGAGGTATCTGCGCTTCCCACTGCTTGCGCACTTCATCGCTTAGGGCGTGCGTCATGTCCGTTGCGATAAATCCGGGTGCTATCGTATTGGCACGAATGCCACGTGAGCCCATTTCCTTAGCAATGCTCTTAGTTAGACCAATCATACCTGCCTTACTTGCTGCGTAATTAGCTTGGCCTGCATTACCTGAGATACCCACTACCGAAGACATATTGATGATATTGCCCGAACGCTGCTTCATCATAAATGGCGTTACCGCATGAATGAGGTTGAATGCGCCCTTGAGGTTGATGTTGATAACCGTATCCCATTGCTCTTCTGTCATACGCATCATGAGCGTGTCCTGAGTAACCCCAGCGTTGTTGATGAGGATATCGATGCGCCCAAACTCGGCTACAACTTCTTTAACTAGCTCGTGTGCAGCATCAAATTGCGATGCGTCAGACGTATAAGCCTTAGCCTTGACGCCGAGCGTTTCTAGTTCGGCTACGAAAGCCTGTACTTCTTCGTTAATGTTTCTTGCAGTAATGGCTACGCTTGCGCCTTCTTCTGCGTATTTGCGTGCGATGGCACGACCGATACCACGGCTACCGCCTGTTATGATGGCTACTTTTCCGTCTAATAGTTTCATTGTCATTATTATTTATTGCTTGTGTGAGAGCTTGGTGTCCATGCTTTCTTGCGTATGCCTCTTAGTATGAGGTGGACGACATTCTCTCTGATACTTTGATACTCGCTATTGTCTCGTTGGCGTATGTGTCCGCTGATGTAGGGGACTTCCATGCCCTTAATCGCATTCTGCATCAGGTAAGACATGGTGGGGGTATGAGGAATTTCAAATATGCCCTTATGGACGCCTTCGTCAAGGATTTCCTGAATGAGCTTTTGTTCCTCTTTATCCATATCTGCTCGTGCTTTTTCCACGAGCCAAATGTCTCTGAAGAATTCGGCACGTAGAGTACCATTGCGCAGAACGATATTCTTGACTGATTCTAGATGTACATAAATCAGGTTGATGAGCTTCTGTTCGGGTGGTAGGTTAATGCGCCTAGCAATCTCCATATCGTGAAGGAACTGAGCTAGCTCGCACTTAACGACAGCTTGATAAATATCTTCCTTGCTACGGAAGTAGGTGTACAAAGTACGACGACCTTTGCCTGCTGCATCGGCAATGTCATTCATCGTGGTGGCTTGTATGCCACGCTTAGCAAAGAGTTCGCGTGCGACCTCTACCATCTTGTCTCTTGTCTTGGAAGTAGATGCCATATTTTGTATGCCTTAGAGATTAAAATTTAATTCGTGTAAACCCAGCGAATTTACAATGCAAAGTTAATGAAATAAGCTTAAACTTGCACAAAGAGAATGTCTGTGTGTAGAAGTTGGTCGTACTCTAGGGAAAGGCAAAAAAATATTCGAATATGCTCTTTCCGATGTTTATGGCCTATATTGTCAATATCGGAAATTGTAATAAAAGGCCTAAATGTGTTGTATTTATGCGCTTACAAATTATTGAGGCCTAAATCT
>RBKG01000267.1 GCA_003640335.1 Porphyromonas sp. | reverse complement strand
GGGAGTTTACTCTTGTAAATGACCAAGCCTGAATGTCGAAAATAACACAGCGAGTACCGCACAATGCAATGGTCTCATAAATGCTGCTGTAGCTCCTCCGCAGTAATACCAAGTAAAGACATCGTGCGCTTGAGCTCAGGAATATACTCATTCCAAAAACGTTCAACACGCTCATTCCTCAAGATGGTTACAGCATCTTCACTCACAAAATACCCCATACCTCGCTGAGAATAAATAGCTCCTTGCAAACTTAGTTTATCGTAAGCTCGTGTTACCGTTATCGGATTGACTTCCATCTCTACAGCCATATCTCGTACAGACGGTATACGCCCTCCCACTGGGTATTGCCCCTCAATAATGCGGTCACTAACAATCTGCAATATCTGAGCATAGCCAAGCAAATTATTATTCTTAATCATATCATTCAACTAATAAGGGATAGTACGCAAACGACGCCATAGCAAGCAATAAACAACTCCAACTAATAAGGCAGCCCATACAAAATTCCCTATCAAAAGAATAACCGCATTAGCTTCAGAGGAAATAGCTGAGAACAAACATCCATTGCCAGACTTACATTGACCAACCACCCAAGAGAGCGAGAAAGCATAGAACAGAGCATAAATAAACATCTCAAGATAGAATGCAATCAAACTCAAAAAAGACTTACGAAGATACACCGAATTTAACCACATTAGCCCATAAGCAAACAGAGGATAAAGCACACAATAAGTCGAAACAACCAAGATTAGACTGAACTTATTAAGCCAACTTCTATCCACCTCCATCATTTTCAAAGGGGTATCAAAAATAATAGCCTGTAGAACACTCGGTTTTATTAGCGAGCTAAAATTGGGGATTAACAAACATTCTATGCAATACGAGCAAGCGACAACGATAAAGCCCAGCAGAACCACACAAGCGATAAAGAGATTCATAGATACGAATTTCTCTCTGAGCGACAGAGGTAAGGTCGAGAACGTCGTGGGCTGACCATGCTGAGAGCGAACTAGCACATATATTGTACTATAAATGTGAGCACCCAATAAAGAGAAGAAAACGAGCTGCGGTACAGAGTACGTCATCAAATGTCCGGATAGCCAAGCATCATAATTAAATCCCCAAAGAAGAGGGAAACGAGGTAGCAGAACAAAGATGCCCAAGAAGCACAGAGCATACAGAGAGAGAGTCAGCTTATTATTGATTAGGTCAGCTTTCAGCATAAGGCCTATGCGCCCCCAAGAGCTATTATGTGATGCAGTTTTCATAATTCTACTTGATTTCTATTTGATGATTTAAGACTTCATTCATTCGGGCTCTTTGTGCAATCATGGCATTAAAGAATAATTCCATTGAGAACTCTCCTTGCAATGCTGGCTCCAAATCCGCATGCTTCCACACGCCATACTCACCGAGCACCATAAACTCACGATAAATAGCTCGCTCAGCATTAGCCTCAGTAACTTCGCCAAAAGCTAAAGTCTCACTCAAAGCAGCTATACTCTCATTACAAACAATCCTATTGCCGTCTAGCATAATGATGTAATCCAGAAGTTGCTCCAAATCTCTTACTTGGTGCGTGCTAATGATGATCGTTTGTTCGTCGCTACCATACTTGAGCAATAGTCTACGGAACACACTCTTACTGGGAATATCCAAGCCATTAGTTGGTTCATCAAGCAGCAGTATAGGAGTGCGCAGAGATATAGCCAAGGCAATCAGACATTTTTTGCGCTGACCTAGCGAAATCTTATGCAAGGACCAAGACCAATCAATCTCAAAAGCCTGAGCAATCTCCTGAGCTATGCGCTCATCATAATTTGGATAGAAAGGCGCTATCATATCGAAATAAGCCCTTACCGTCACACGAGGAACGACCATATCTTCGGGCAACATAAATACCTGCTGGAGGTATTGATAATGACGCTTAGTGATGTCAAAATCGCCAAAAGAGAGCGTTCCCGCGGAAGGTAATAGTTGCCCCGTGATGAGCTTCATCAGAGTACTTTTGCCTTCACCATTACGTCCGAGCAATCCGATAATACTACCTTGAGGAATGTCCAAAGACAAATCTTCAAAAAGAGGCACAGTCCGTTTATAACGGAACTTAAGATTTTTAATCGTAATCATACACGCTTACATTATTAAATCAACATTACATGCTTACAAAGTGTAATACTTTTGTATCACACTACAAATGTAGTAATATTTTCTTTATCTCCAAATCTTGACTTAACAATCGTATGACATTCATTCAATGGCTCTAAGACAATAAAAAGGCTATGACAAATACTTGCCATAGCCTTTTTATTGATTCTTATCCCTCAAAGATAACTCTCAAAGAGCCTAAAAACACATCTTATTCCTCCACTACACACTCGGCATTAGCTACAAGATTAGCCTTTATATAAGATTCTTTTGCTCCTTTAGGGACAATAATCTTTATTTTAGAATACTCAGATGCTATAAAATCATCTACGTATGGAG
>RBKG01000247.1 GCA_003640335.1 Porphyromonas sp. | reverse complement strand
GAGCTAATAACAAGACTTTCTATTTCAACTATTGCTCGTAAAATACTACCTAATAAAGGTATTTTTTTATTCTTCTTTATTAATACTGTCGTAAGACCTTTGCATAGTAAAACTATAACGGTATATTTATGCATAGACCAAATGACAGATATAAGAATAAGGGACACATCATCATCGTAAAACCAACTTTAGAAGAGGAATTATACAAGTGTACTTGTCCGAAAGAAGCTGCTGCTAAATCTGGAGCAGACCTCTCAAACTTTAGTAAGCGTTGTCGGCAAATGCCTAATATGCGTCTTGGCACTTATGCAAATTGCCTTTCAGGTTTTGAATTAGCTATGGTTATTGTTCATATTCCTACTCAAAAGCTTCACATGTTGCCCTCACTTAGGGAACTTGAAGATAACGACGGATTACATACAATAGATTTCTCTGAATTCTTAGAATTGTTATACATGCAAACTGAAGACCGTGGTGACATGCTAGAGCATTTGATTTTACAATTGCTATTAGATCTTAGAGAGAGTAGGAAGAAACAAAAGATAACAGAGATGCTACGTGTTATCCGAGATTGTTGTAATAACTTACTTCAGATATATGGAAGCGAATGAACCAACTTTACTGTATGATGAAATCAAAGCTATTCATCAAGAATTACACCGGGTTACAAGTTTTATTCTAGAATTAAGAAGGGAATACACTGTCCTGGAGGATAAAATAGAATTAAGCACATCAGATGTTTTACGATTACTTGGAATCTCCAAAGCATCTCTAGCACGCTGGAGAGAAACAAACTCTATTCCTTATCGTTATCTATCAAGTAATCATGTTGTTTATCCTTTTAAGGGCTTGTATCTGGCTGTTAAAACTGGTAGGGCAACATTTAAGGGATTTAGACGTCTTGAGGCTTTACAACGGTTAAATGCTTATAAAGATGGAATCATTAAAGGTTACATGGGAGATCACGAAAAACATATTGAAAATTTATGAGTCTAAAAGAAGATATTCTAGAGCATACTAATAGGGGGCTTGAAGTTTTCTGCTTTTATATGCCCATTGATTTCGTTCTCAAGCGAAATTTTCGTAATCCTTTGTATGATGACCATAAAGCATCATGCAATATCTATTTTGATAGTAAGCATCAGTGTTATAGGATGAAAGATTTTGGGAATGAAATGTATTCGGGAGATTGCTTCTGGTTTGCAGCTTCCATGCTCGGATTAGATGTTCGTGTAGATTTCTCTAAAGTGCTAGCGAGTATCATACGAGATTTACAGCTCAATTTAAACTGTGAAGAATTGCCATCTCTGTCTGTTTTCCGATCAGAGTCTAAGGCAAAACGGAAGTTGTCGTGTAAAAACGAACGTGAGGTGGAACCAACAAATGGTAGTCCGAATAATAGGAGCTATCAATTATATGAGCAATCCTTCTCTGATCACGAACTTGCTTATTGGACTAGGTATGGCATTACTCAACAAACCTTGCAACGATTTAAGGTAAAATCACTTTCACGTTACGAAGCTATTTCCAATCAAGGAAATTCATATAGTTTGGTTTCATCTGAGGAGGAACCTATATTTTGCTATGTAATGGGTGCATTTGTCAAGATCTATCGTCCTTTTAGTAAGCTCCGCTTTGTTTATGGTGGGGAAAAGCTTGGAGACCATATATTTGGTTTTGAGCAATTGCCTAATAAGGGAGACATACTCTTTATTACAGGAGGAGAGAAAGATGTACTTTCATTATCAGCACATCATTTTCATGCTATTTGCTTCAATAGCGAAACAGCCACTATCCCAGCGAATATAATAGAAAGTCTTCAGCTTCGCTTTCGTCATATAATTATTCTATACGATGTAGATGAGACTGGTGTTCGTGAAGCCCATCGGCAAACACAATTATTATCTCAGTATAATGTGCTCGCTTTACATTTACCCTTGCAGGGTATTAAGAGTGAAAAAGACATTTCTGATTTCTTCGCATTAGGGCGAACTGCAGATGATTTACGATGCTTATTATCAGATATGTTTTCTCAGATATACACGCAAACTATTATGATGTTACGTTCATGTGAAATTGACTATGATAATCCTCCAGATGTATCAAAATCAGTAGTAGCTGTTAATGGAGTCCCATTGGGAACACAAGATAATCTTTTCTGTATTACAGGTGGAGAGGGAACGGGAAAGAGTAATTATATTGCAGCTATTCTCTCTGGGACATTAGGTTCAGAGCGTTTAGCAACAGAACAAACTCTTGGTCTAGAAGTCGCACCTAATCCTAAAGGTCTGGCTGTACTTCATTATGATACGGAGCAATCTGAGGCTCAGCTTCATAAAAATTTAGGAAAAACATTGCGCAGGGCTTCTCTTACAGAAGTTCCTGATTATTATCATTCTTTATATCTAGCCTCACTCTCTCGTAAGGATAGACTGAAACTTATCCGGGAAAGTATGGACTTGTACTATCATAAGTTCGGAGGAATACATCTTGTAGTCATTGACGGCAT
>RBKG01000097.1 GCA_003640335.1 Porphyromonas sp. | reverse complement strand
CCTTAAAATCAAAATCAACCCACTTATTTGCTGTTGTAAAATCATCAAATATAATAACAGGTGAAACTGAAGCTCTATATATCCCATCTGTTTCGTTAGTATGACCCAATATAAAGGTTTTCCCTGCAGTCAAAACCGGAATAGGATAAGACTTATCATAAATAGTTGATTTCACTAAATACTTTGTAGGCTGTTCGTATTTTGTTACCTCACCGAGGGTCTTCCATTGTACTTCCTGCCCCTGTAGCAACTTATCTATATAGCTCATCTCTCTATCTCCTCTATAAGTGCATCAATCTCACTACGAAGCTGTGTAATGCGCGCGACACGCTCACGCAATTCAGCGTTAAGCGCTTCAATGTCAATAATCTCTCTCTTATCCTCAGCCTCTACATAAGTGCTTACCGAAAGACTATAATCAGACTCTGCGATTTGCTTATTATCTACCGAAGTCGCGACATGGGGCACTTCTTCCTTAGCTCCAAAAATCTCTACAATGCGGTCAATATGCTCCGCAAGAAGCACATTATTATTGGTTTCTTTCTTATAGAACTCTGCCCCACTAGCATCGATAAACTGCGTTCGTGTATCGGGCTTATGCTTGGAAAGCACCAAGATATTCACTGATATACTTGTTCCATAAAAGAGATTAGGCGGTAAGGCGATAACCGTCTCCACGAAATTGCTCTCAACGAGATACTTTCTAATCTTCTGCTCCGCACCTCCACGATAGAATATACCGGGGAAGCAAACAATAGCGGCGCGTCCCCTGGCAGACAAGTAATTTAGCGTATGCAGGATAAAAGCAAAATCAGCTTTAGACTTAGGAGCGAGCACCCCCGCAGGGGCAAAGCGGTCATCATTGATGAGCGTAGGGTCATCACTACCCACCCAATTCACCGAATAAGGCGGATTAGAAACAATGACATCAAAAGGCTTTTCGTCCCCATACTGTGGATTAAGAAGCGTATCCCCTAAGGCTATATCAAAATTATTATAGTTGATATTGTGCAGGAACATATTCATACGAGCGAGGTTGTAGGTCGTATGATTGATTTCTTGACCCCAAAAACCCTCCTCAATAATATGCTCATCAAACTGCTTCTTAGCTTGTAAGAGCAATGAGCCTGAGCCACACGCAGGGTCATAAACCTTGTTCACAGACTCCTGCCCCAGCATGGCTAGTCTAGCGATAAGTTTAGACACATTCTGAGGGGTGAAGAACTCTCCCCCTGACTTACCTGCATTAGCTGCATAATTAGAAATAAGATACTCATAAGCATCACCGAAGAGGTCAATATCATTGTCTTCGAAGCGACCGAAGTCAAGACTCTCTATCCCTTTGAGCACAGCCAATAAGCGTTTATTCTTATCCTCTACTGTGTTGCCTAGTCGGTTGCTCGTCGTGTCGAAATCAGCAAATAAGCCCTTAATGTCATGCTCAGAGTCATAGCCCTTGGCCGAACCCTCTATATCTGCAAAGATGTTAGCTAAGTCGGTATTTAGGTTTGGATTAGTGTGAGCGGTCTTGACGACATTGGCAAACAGCTGACTAGGATAGATAAAATAGCCCTTAGCCTTAGTAATATCCGCCTTTAGCTCGGGTGTAATGATAGCGTCAGAAGTATTGGCGTAATCAACACTCTCATCACCAGCCTGTATAAACTGAGTGAAATTCTCACTGATGAAGCGATAGAAAAGAGTCCCTAAGACAAACTGCTTAAAATCCCATCCATCTACTGCACCACGCACATCATTGGCAATTCGCCAAATGGCTGACTGTAACTCTTCTCTTTGCTTAATATCCCTCATTTTGATACTTTTTATTCGGCTTTTACTTGCTTTTTTATCCCAACAAATATACGCCTTTTATGCGTCGAAGACAATAATACATTCTTAAGTAATTGAACTTGTGAATAAACTAGCGGAAAAATTCATTTGCGCATACCCTTCTGCAAACTTCAGCTGAAGTCTGTACAAACTACGGCTGAAGTTTGTGCAGACTACACGTGTAGTCTGTACAGACTTCGCCGAGGTTTTGACTTTAGGTAGCACACCCTTTCTTTTCCGCTCGTACACACGCTCTTTTTGAGACCATTGATTAGATGCTATGAGAGCAAAAACCTAAAAAAAGAAAACACACGCTTAGCACTTGCCGAGATGAGCCCTGAAAGGGCGACACTCCTGCATAGCCCAGGGTGGAATGAGGGCAAAGCCCGATATGAAACCCTGGGTACACACAAAACGAAAAGTTATATGAGCTCCTTCAGGAGCGGCACTTTCAGCGCGAGCATTTGCCTTACGTCTCGGAAGTGCCGCCCCTAAAAAGGGGCTCAATAAATATACCGATAACAATAAACCCAGGGCTTGCACCCTGGGCTATGAAGAAGTATCGCCC
The DNA here is from genome assembly GCA_003640335.1 of Porphyromonas sp. GTDB lineage: Bacteria > Bacteroidota > Bacteroidia > Bacteroidales > Porphyromonadaceae > Porphyromonas. The sequence goes on along the minus strand of RBKG01000097.1, from coordinate 112 downwards.
TAAAGGGCTCTTCTACGACAAGTTCAAAAGCAATGCCAGTACGTCGTACTTGTTTCGGTAAGTACGCGTACTTACTAAAGTGTTTACGTGTACTTATTTCAATGAGTGCGCG
>RBKG01000094.1 GCA_003640335.1 Porphyromonas sp. | reverse complement strand
TCCCCGATTTGACAAATGATGCAATTTGGTTATCTTTGAGCTAGAAATATTACATAATATACTAACAACATAATCGTGTAAATGAAGAAGATTATTCTATCAGTGGCAACGGCTCTGTCCCTTATGACGAGCCTCGTCGCTCAAGAAAGTAAGTCCTACAACAAGGGGATTAACATTATCCCTATGCCTAAGGAACTTACTACCCAACAAGGCGAATTTGTCCTAAGCCCCAAGACTACACTCGTAGCGAGTGGCAAAGAAGCGATGACTATCGCTAAATTCTTCCAAGCTAAGATGCAGGCATCAACTGGTCTTCCTCTCGCAGTGAAATCTTCGGGAGCTAGTCAGAGCATCAAGCTCAGCATCAACCCTAAACTCAAGGGGCTAGGCAAAGAAGGTTATACACTCGTTTCTTCTCCTAAGGGCGTTGAGGTCGTAGGTGTAAGTGCAGAAGGCCTTTTCTGGGGTATGCAATCACTTATGCAACTTCTTCCTGCCGAGATTGAAGCCAAGACCAAGGTTAAGGACGTTCGTTGGGTAATCCCTGCAGTGTCTATTAAGGACGAACCAGCATTCCCTTACCGTGGTATGCACCTAGACCCTAGCCGTCAGTTTGCTACTGTTGATGAGGTTAAACGCCACATTGATGTAATCTCTCTCTTCAAAATCAATAAACTACACTGGCACCTTACTGAGGACCAAGGCTGGCGTATTGAGATTAAGAAATACCCACGCTTGACCTCTGTCGGTAGCGTACGCAAGCCTTCGTCAATGGCTGCGACTAACGGCTTCTATACACAAGAGCAAGTTAAGGACATTGTAGCCTATGCCAAGGCTCGCCATGTAGATGTAATCCCTGAAATCGAAATGCCGGGGCACGCTATGGGTGCTATTGTGGCTTACCCTGAACTCGCTTGTAACCCTAAGACTCAGAAAGGTAGCGACTATCAAGTGCGCGAATTGTGGGGTGTAGAGCAAGATGTACTCTGTGCAGGAAATGATAAAGTTTTCGCCTTCTTACAAGACGTTATTGATGAGGTCGCTCCCCTCTTCCCAAGCGAATACTTCCATATCGGAGGTGACGAATGTCCTAAAATACGCTGGAAGAAGTGTCCTAAGTGTCAAGCTCGCATCAAGGCTGAGGGCTTAAAAGATGAGCACGAACTGCAGAGTTACGTTATTCGTCGTGCAGAGAAGATGCTCGCTAAGCACGGCAAGAAACTTGTCGGTTGGGACGAAATCCTCGAAGGTGGTCTTGCGCCAACGGCAACAGTTATGAGCTGGCGAGGCGAACAAGGCGGTATCCAAAGTGCTAACGAAGGACACGATGTGATTATGACTCCGGGCAGTGGCGGTCTGTACATTGACCACTACCAAGGCGACCCTAAGATTGAGCCAGTTGCTATTTGTTGCTATGCACCACTAGCCAAGACTTACGATTACTATCCTATCCCTGAGAGCATATCTGCGGATAAGCGTCATCACATCCTAGGAGCTCAAGCTAATGTATGGAGCGAATACATGTACACCGATAGCATACGTCAGTACCGCGCTTATCCTCGTACAATAGCTCTTGCCGAAGCGGTGTGGACGCCTAGAGAGAAGAAGAACTTTAACGACTTCAACAGACGACTCGACAACGCCTATGTGCGCATGGACCAATATCAAGTGAACTACCACATTCCTCAACCAGAGCAACCTAATGGCTCTTGCAACTTCGTGGCTTTCACTGATACGACTTCACTTGTCCTCAAAACTACTCGTCCGATTAAGGTAGTTTATACGACTGACGGCTCGGAGCCAACGCCTAATAGCCCTGTTTATACACAGCCTATCAAGGTTAATCAGAATGTAGTTATCAAGACGGCTTCTGTACTGCCTTCGGGTAAAATGAGCCCTATTCGCCACATTACTTTCGAGAAGCAAACACTCCGCCCTGCGACAGAGCTCAAGGATGCTAAGGAAGGTCTAAGAGTGAAAATCTCTGTCGGCGATTACGATGAAGTTAAGGACTTTAAGTATGCTCAAAACTGGGAAAATGCTGTTGTTCCTAAGATTGAGAGCATCATTCCTGATAAGCTTAGCAACAATATGGACGAGCTACAACGCAAGGCTGTTATTGCAGAGGGTTATATCGAGGTTCCTCAAGATGGCGTTTATTTCTTCTCAACAAACTATGACGAGTTTTGGATTGATGGCGAGAAGCTCATCGACAATAATGGCGAAGTCAAGAAGTTCAGCCGTCGAGATAAGAGCATAGCACTTAAGGCTGGTTACCACCCAGTGAAGATTATTTTTGTAGGGGCTGTACTTGGTGGCTTCCCTTCATACTGGGACGAAGGACACGTCCAAATGCGTCTCTCTACATCTCCTGAATGGAAGAACGCAAAGGCATTCTATAAGTAATGAGCCAAGTTAAGGCTTTTCTCTTAAGCCTTAACTTTTATAACTGAACCTTAATATCTTGAAGGTTCGCCTTACACACAAGGGGTTGGCAAAATTGAATTTTGCCAGCCC
>RBKG01000220.1 GCA_003640335.1 Porphyromonas sp. | reverse complement strand
ATATTAAAACTCGCTATCCCTAACATTATATCCAACATTAGTGTACCCCTATTGTCACTAGCCGATACCGCTATTGCTGGACGTATGACTAATGCAACTAGCCTTGGTGCGGTAGCTATGGCTTCTACTTTGGTTAGTTTTACCTTTTGGTTATGGGGCTTCCTGCGCATGGCTACAACAGGTTTTACCGCGCAAGCTTATGGTGCAGGCGATAGCCATAGTCAGGGAAAACAACTCTCCGTAGGCGCACTAATAGCCGTACTAGGAGGCCTCCTTATTATCTTAATCTCTCCTCTTCTAAGTCATTTCCTTGGCTTCCTCGGTGATGGTGCTCCCACACTACTTCCCGAAGCTAAAGCCTACCTGCGTGTAGCCTATTGGGGTGCACCTGCAGCCCTTCTACTCTATGTCTGCAATGCGTGGTTTATAGGTATGCAAAATACAATCGTACCGATGGCCGTCACCATCATCAGCAATATCCTCAACATTACCTTCTCTTTTGGCTTTGTTTACTTTGGAAATATGGGCGTAGAAGGTATTGCTCTTGGGACTGTCGTTGCGCAGTATAGTTCGGTCTTAATCCTACTTGGGACAGCTATTCTACGCTATAAGGGCGTTTTCGACTCATGGAAGTGGCAGGATTTACTCTCACTACCCGAATTTTTCTCCTACATACACATAGCCAAATACCTCATCTTACGCACGCTGATGCTAGGAAGTATCAACCTTTTCTTCATCAAAGCGGGTAGCCATTATGGAGCTTTGACAGTGGGTGCGAATACGCTACTTATGCAACTCTTCCTAACCTTCTCCTACTTTATGGACGGCTTTGCCTATGCTGGAGAAGCTCTGACAGGGCGTTTCTATGGGGCTAAAGACGGCTCTTCTCTCAGAGTCATGCTACGTGCGCTATTCCGCATAGGTCTTATAATAGCTCCTCTTATCGCTCTTGTCTATTTCTTTTGGGGCGAAAATTTCTTATCACTCCTAAGCGATAAGCCCGAAGTAGTAGCACATGCTCTGCAAAGCCAAGTTTGGGTCATCATTATCCCGATTGTATCCTTTATGGCCTTTCTTTGGGACGGCGTCTTTGTAGGACTAACCAATAGTAAGCCCATGATGCAGGCCGTTAGCCTCGCTTGGGTAGTCTTCTATTTAACCTATTTTATAGGAGCTAACTATCTCGGAGAAGAAGCTCTTTGGCTTGCTTTCGTGAGCTATTTGGCTACCCGTTCGCTCTTCTCTCTCTACTGCGGTGTACGCCTTGTCCGAACAATCTAGAGGATTTTATCCTTATACTAGTGAAACAAAATACAATAAGATATATCAATGAATAATCGTTCTGATTACGAAATAATGGCGCCCGTAGGCTCATACGAGTCTCTTATGGCCGCAATCAATGCAGGGGCAGACTCTGTATATTTTGGTATTGAGGGGCTTAATATGCGTTCTAAGAGTGCCAACAACTTTACTACGGAAGATTTATTTAAGATTGCCGGTATCTGCCGTGAACATGGCGTTAAGAGCTATCTCACGGTTAATACTATTATCTACGATGATGACCTTGAGCTGATGCGTAAGATAATAGACTCAGCCAAAGAAGCTGAAGTGTCTGCAATCATTGCGGCCGATGTAGCGCCTATGCTCTATGCTCGACAAGTGGGCGTAGAGGTGCATCTATCGACGCAACTTAACATTACCAACGTGGAAGCACTACGCTTCTACGCTCAGTTTGCAGATGTAGTCGTGCTTGCTCGTGAGCTCAATATGGATCAAGTGAGCAAGATACACGAAGCAATCATTAACGAACCCATTGTAGGGCCTGCGGGTAAGCCTATTCGCATAGAAATGTTCGCCCACGGTGCGCTCTGTATGGCTGTATCGGGTAAATGCTATCTAAGCCTACACAACCAAGATAAGAGTGCCAACAGAGGTACTTGCAATCAGCAGTGCCGTCGCTCTTATATCGTTACCGATAAGCAAACGGGTACAGAGCTTGAGATTGATAACGAATATATTATGAGTCCTAAGGACCTTAAGACCATACACTTCCTCAACAAAATGCTTGATGCTGGTGTACGCGTTCTTAAGATTGAGGGACGTGCAAGAGGTCCTGAGTATGTCGATGCTGTGGTACGTTCGTATCGTGAGGCTGTCGATAGCTATCTAGCAGGTAAGTTTGATGAAGCTGCCATCGAGAAATGGGACGAGCGTCTTGGTCAAGTCTTCAACAGAGGCTTCTGGGACGGCTATTACCTAGGAAAAAGACTCGGAGAGTGGACGCCTAACTATGGTTCTTCGGCAACGAAGCAAAAGATTGGTATCGGTAAGGTAACTAAGTTCTTCAGTAAGATTGGCGTTGCAGAGGTTCAGATTGAGAGTTCTGCGCTTGCTGTTGGGGACGAACTGCTTATCACTGGACCTACAACGGGTATCGTTCGCTTCAATGTACCAGAACTACGTCTTGAGCTTGAACCAGTAGAGCGAGTAGAAAAGGGACAATTATGCTCATTACCTGT
>RBKG01000166.1 GCA_003640335.1 Porphyromonas sp. | reverse complement strand
TGGAGCAGCCACAATAAACCATTGTTGATATTCTCCCTGAGGAGACACTTTTTCTAAGCCAGGATGACGACCATGGTCAACATACATTCCTCCTTCTAAATTATCCCAATGAGCCAAAATATATTGCTCATCAGGGAGCAAAACATCATCTAGAGGCAGGTCATTAGTACTCTTTATATCTAGATACACTCCTCCACACTTGTACATAAGCAGATAGCGAAAGAAATCTGCTTTAGCAGCACCATAGCACGGCTCTATACGCTGATAATAAGCATATATCTCTTTCCCATAAGACCGAAGAATAAACTCCTCTATATCGGCATCATCATAGAGTGTATATCGCCAAAAGGGATTAAGGGTCTTTAAATGCTCTATATTAGATTTTAGAGCTGCATCCTCTACTATCTTTGACTTATATGTCTGATGAAGTAGCCTAGGAATACATTTCCCCTGCTCAAATACAGGAAGCATCTCATTATAATTTTTACTCATCGCCTACCTTCCTATCAATTTCTTTACAACTGGCTGAACATACACAACTAAATAAGCATAAAATCTCGGCATAAGTTGAAATAATCGCCATTGAAACTTTTGACTCCTACCTACGCTGATGAAGGACATTCTACGAGCTTTTTCCAAATAGGGCAGAGTTAGAGCTTCATTCTTTTTTCGGAATTCGAATGGTTGTATAAAAATTTCAAAGAAATAAGATTTTGCCCAATATAAATAACAAGTCTGAATATACTTAATAAATTCTGTCCCTTCATATTTAATCATCAGATCTTCAAAATTATGATATAAATCCAAACGTTTCGCTGTAAACCCAGAAGTTATTTGACCATCCCTACGTCTATAATGATAAAGAGGGAGTGCTACATACTGATAATACCCTTTCATACTATATAAAAGCTCCATAATAAAAGGAGTATCCTCATGGCAACGACCTTCCATAAAGGATAAGCCTCTTATAGCATCCACCTTGAACATTTTATTGCACATGGTACCCATATACAAGCTCTTTGTAACTAACATGGTAAGAGCATCACGACCCGACATCAAACTAGGGGTATTGATGTAACACTCTACATTGTTTGAATATACCACATTTAAGCCAAACTCTACGATTTCTGAACGTTCATCCTTCTGCTCAAACAAAAGCTCTAGCGTATTGAGTTCTATCCAGTCATCACTATCAACGAAAAGGACCCACTCTCCTTGCATCATATCCAAGGCAATATTGCGAGCAGATGACAGGCCCCCATTCTCCTTATGCACAACTCGAATACGACCATCTTGCTCTGCATAACGGTCGCAAATAGCACCACTACCATCCGTAGAGCCATCATCAACAAGGATGATTTCCAAATTGCGATAAGTTTGATTGACTATTGAGTCTAGGCACTGCTCCAAATAAGGGGCTACATTATATACCGGTACTATAACCGAAACTAGAGGATTATTCATATCTTTCTTTAGTTATTTTTACCCTTTAACTTCTCAGCTATAGATTGAAGACAGCTTAGAACTGAAGCATATAGGTACGGATTATATTGAAAAGCTCGTAATTTTAAATTTTGGAGTATACTTGTCTTGATAAACGGCATACCACATGCCAATTTCCAATGAGGACCTAGAACACGCTTAAACTCCTGCCAATCTTCCTTAGCCTCTGTATATAAAGTTAAGAGCTCTTTTTTGGTCCTATTAAGATACCAAGTAGACAAATATAACATCATCTCTGGTTCATTAGCATAGCGCTCCATTAAGCTCTCTAGATTCTGATGCATATGCTTCTGTATATCAGCAACCATTTTATAGGTTGTCTGACCAGTTCTATCTCTCCTATACCGATAGAGTACAGATGGAATATACTGGTAGAATTTTGACTTCCATAGAAACTCTATCACAAAAGGAGTATCCTCATAATAACGACCTTCAATAAAACGAAGATTCCCCAGAGTTTCTGTTCGGAACAACTTATCGCACATAATACCCATAGGCTTTTCAGTTAATGCCAAAAGCTTCAATGCATGCCTACCACTACAAACCATATCTTCATTAAGCAACTGATTACTCTCTTCTTCTAAGTAGTTGTACGAAAAGCCAAACTCTACGATATCAGCACGCTCATCCTTTTGCTCAAATAGAAGCTCCAATGTATTAAGTTCGATCCAGTCATCACTATCCACAAAAAGAACCCACTCGCCCATCATCATATCTAGAGCGACATTGCGTGCAGATGATTGCCCTCCATTTTCTTTATGAACAACCTTAATGCGACTATCCTGCTCGGCATAACGGTCGCAAATAGCACCACTCTCATCCGTAGAACCATCATCAACAAGGATGATTTCCAAATGCCGATAGGTTTGATTGACTATTGAGTCTAGACACTGCTCCAAATAAGAGGCTACATTATATACTGGTACTATGACCGAAACCAGAGGAGTATTCATATCATCTGTAGTTTTATCTTCCTATCAATTTCTTTACAACTGGCTGAACATACACAACTAAATAAGCATAAA
>RBKG01000137.1 GCA_003640335.1 Porphyromonas sp. | reverse complement strand
GCCTGAATGTCGATAATAACGCAGCGAGTGCCGTATTATGCAATGGTCTCTATAGAGGATAGAGCCTCAAGAGCTCCCGATATTTTATTGGGGTCAGTGAAGAGATAAGCATATTCATCAATGGTTACCGTTCCACCCATGGAGACGCCCTCATGTCGGTAGCGCATAGGGCTAGGTTCTGACACTCGCCCAGTGAAATGAAACTCTTTAGCCCCCGTGCGTTGCGCCAGCTCAGCTATATTTTCGGGCGTAACACCTGAGCCGGGCATGATGATGATACGCTCTCCTGCCTGCTTAACTAATTGAGCAATGACCTCTGCTCCCTCTAAGGCCGTTGCCTTACCGCCGGAGGTAAGTACACGCGCACAGCCAGCCTCAATAATATCTTCAAGAGCCGTAAAGGGATTGCGACACACATCAATAGCCCTATGAAAGGTAACAGGAAGTCCTCCTGCAGCCTCAACAAAGCGAGCAAGGAGCGACTTATCAACCTCACCTTCGGGCGTCAGACAACCAACGACGATGCCATCAACTCCTAGTTGGCGAGCCATCTTAATATCCTCAAGCATGGACTCTACCTCTAGAGGCGTATAGAGGAAATCCCCTGCACGTGGGCGAATAATCACATTTAGCTTAATGTCAATAGCTCGACGAGTAGCAACAATCTCTCCATACGAAGGCGTTGTACCCCCCTCTGGAAGGCCTGCACACAGCTCTACTCGATAAGCACCACCCGCTTGGGCTCGGCGCGCACTCTCGGCACTGCCTGCACAGTTTTCTATACGGTAGTCCATAAGTTTATTTGAGCGTTACCTCTACGATATAGTCAATAGGATTTGCTTCTGAAGGAGCTTTATCAAAAGTCAGCGTTAGACCTGCCTTAGTCTGCTGAAAGGGAATAGCCCGACGAGACTCAAAAGCCACTACACTCTTAACCTTATCTGTCAAAGGGAGAGAGAGCATACGGCTCTTCCATGAGAGGATATGCAGGTAAAGCGTCTTACCCTTCTGCGTCGTCACGCCCCATTCTTGAGGAGGGATAATACCGCCACGCACACCATCTTTAACTGTAACGCCATTAGTTTTCATCCATTGACCAATCTTCTCTAATCTCTCCACAGCTGTAGCCGGAAGGACGCCCGAAGCTTCAGGACCTATATTTAAGAGAAGATTCGCATTGCGCCCTGCCGTTTCCACAAGTAAGCGAATAAGCGTCGCATCAGACTTATAGTTTTGGTCAACGATTTTATAGCCCCACATGCCATTCATCGTCTGACAAGTCTCAATAGGCAGTTTACTAATTGCCTGACCTGAAAGCCCTGCGGTATTGGCTCCGGGCACATCACGCTCAAACATTTGGAAGTCTTCGCCCTCATGTACTTCACCATGATGATTATTACCAATCAAGCAAGCCGAATTAAGAGCGTGTATTCCTGAATACATCTTGTCGAAGTGCCAATCGAAACCGGGATTTATATCTTGGTCCCATTCGCCATCAAACCAAATAGCCTCAGCGCCATAGTCCTGAACAAGTTCTTTAAGCTGAGCATTCATGAAGGCATCATAAGTCTTCCAATCGCCATGAGTCGTGCGACCTGTCCCCTGCCCCGTTCGTCCGATAGGATAGTAATCATCACGCGTCCAATCCAAAAGCGAATAATAGATATGGAAACCTAAGCCTTGCTTACGGCATTCATCTCGCAATTCGGCTAAAACATCTCGCTTGAAGGGTGTCGCCTTAACTATGTTGTAGTCGCTATACTTCGTATTCCAAAGGGAGAAACCCTCGTGATGACGTGAGGTAATCGTGAGATAACCTGCACCCGAAGCCTTGATTGCTGCGACCCACTTAGCCGCATCAAACTGCGCAGGATAAAAGGCAGCTGCAGACTTGGCATACTCAGCATGATTAAGGTTCGCATTGGTCATATACCATTCACCTTGGGCGAACATGCTGTATAGCCCCCAATGGAGGAAAACACCAAAACCACGATTACGGAACTGTTCTCTAGCAGCGAGATTTTCTTTTGTTGGCTTATAGCCCTTTTGGGCATAAGCATTAAGAGGCGCAAGGAGGGCCAAGCCAAGGGCTAATGTGCCCACACGAGTGATTGTTGATAGGCTTTTCATTACGATGTTTTGTTCGTCTTGTATGTATGATTGTTTGCTTATGTACCAAAGTTACTTAATCCAATGAATATACCTAAATAGTCGGAGGAAAAATAATGCTTGCGTTTCCTAAAGTCAAAACCTCGGCGAAGTCTGTGCAGACTACACGTGTAGTCTGTACAAACTACGGCTGAAGTTTGTACAGACTTCAGCTGAAGTCTCCAGAAAGTACTACGTACTTACAAATTTAAGTACGCGCACTCATCATCGTAAGTACGTGTACTCACTGAAACGAGTACGATGTACTCGCTGAAGAATGAATGATGTAACTTTGCACTCCAAGTATTGATGAATATGAATAAAACAATATTAAAACTCGCTATCCCTAACATTATATCCAACATTAGTGTACCCCTATTGT
>RBKG01000042.1 GCA_003640335.1 Porphyromonas sp. | reverse complement strand
GCCCTACCCTTTTATGCTACCATGACAATAAAACCTTATCTTTGCCTTATATAATTCCTATTAAAAGTATACATACATGAAATTACAACGCCTCTGTATGCTGGGCGCTGTAGCTACGCTCGGCATCAGCTCGGCTCTCGCTCAGCGCACGCACACGCTCCTCACTGAGGGCTGGCGCTTCACTCGCCAAGATGACCCTATGGCCAAACAAGCCAAGTATGATGACCGTAAGTGGCAAAGCGTAAGCGTCCCTCACGACTGGGCAATATATGGACCATTTAGCATCGGTAACGACAAGCAAAATCTAGCTATTGCCCAAGACGGACAGAAAGAAGCCATGGAACACGCTGGTCGTACGGGTGGTCTTCCTTTCGTGGGAACAGGTTGGTACCGCACCAAGCTTAGTCTACCTCAAGACCTTAAGGGCAAAAATGTGCGCCTTGTCTTCGATGGAGCGATGAGTAATGCAGAAGTCTATATCAATGGCACAAAAGTAGGCTACTGGCCTTACGGATACAATACTTTCCACTTCGACATCACACCTTATCTACAAGCAGGAGGCGAGAATGTCCTAGCCGTAAGACTTAAGAACGAACACGAGAGTAGCCGTTGGTATCCCGGTGCAGGTCTTTACCGCAATGTTCATTTGATTGTTACCGATGCTGTACATATCCCACAATGGGGTATCCATGTGCAGACACCTAATATCACAAGTGAAGAAGCTCGCGTTACTGCAGACGTTCAGGTGGCTGGTCTTAAGGTGGGCGAAAGCGTTAAGATTAAGGCTAATATCCTTGACCCTTCGGGCAAGATGGTGGCTCAAGTTGTGCGTGATTATAAGCGTTTCACCGCGTCGGACAGCACTTACCATCTAGATACTAAGGTCTTCAATCCTCGTCTGTGGGATATCCAGAAGCCTAATCTCTATAAGCTCGCTATCGAGGTAGAGAAAGACGGTAAGACCGTGGATAGCGATGAGGTTACATTCGGTATTCGTTCTATTAAGCTAGTTCAAGGCGAAGGCTTCTATCTCAATGGACATAAGGTTAAGTTCCAAGGTGTTTGCATGCACCATGACCAAGGTCCTCTAGGCGCTATTGTCAATGAAGCCTCTTACCGCAGACAAATCAAGATTATGCAGGACATGGGTGTAAATGCTATTCGCACAAGCCACAACATGCCTGCACCTGAGTTCGTTAAGCTCTGTGATGAAATGGGTATGATGCTCATGGCTGAGAGCTTCGATAGCTGGAAGGTTCCCAAAGTACCTAATGGCTACAACCTCTATTATGACGAATGGCATGAAAAAGATTTGGTTAATGAGCTTCGCCAATTCCGCAACTCTGCCTCTATCATGATGTGGTGTATCGGTAATGAAGTAAGCGAACAAGGAGTAGCCGAAGGCGCACGCAGAGCACGCACCTTGCAGAGCATTTGCCACCGCGAAGACCCTACTCGCCCCGTAACCAATGGTATGGATAATCCTATCGGCGTTATGCGTACGGGTATGGCTACTCTACTCGATGTACCGGGCTTCAATTACCGTCCATTCCTCTACGACTCAGCTCACCGCACGCTTTCACAAGGCTATCTCCTAGGTAGCGAAACGGCTTCTACGCTTAGTTCGCGTGGCGTCTACAAGTTCCCCGTTGAGCGCAAGAGCATGGCCAAGTATGATGACCACCAAGCTTCAAGTTACGACGTCGAGCACTGTGGCTGGAGTAACCTCCCTGAAGATGACTGGATGTGGCACGAAGACCGCTCATGGGCTATGGGCGAATTTATTTGGACGGGCTTTGACTACATCGGTGAGCCTACTCCATATTATAGCAACTGGCCTAGCCATAGTTCGCTCTTTGGTGCTGTAGACCTTGCTGGTATTCCTAAGGATAGATTCTATCTCTATCGCTCACACTGGAATAAGGAAGCCAATACGCTACACATTCTTCCTCACTGGACTTGGCCCGGACGCGAAGGCGAAGTAACTCCAATCTTCGTTTACACCAATTACCCAGAGGCAGAGCTATTCATCAATGGCAAGAGCCAAGGCAGACGCAAGAAGGATACATCTATTAGCATCGAGGCTACAGCCAACGAACAGGCTATGAAGAGCTTCGAACGCCAAAAGAGATACCGCCTCATGTGGATGGATACTAAGTACGAACCCGGAGTAGTTAAGGTCGTTGCCTACAATCAAGATGGCAAGGTAGCAGAAGAGAAAGAAATCAAAACAGCTGGACCAGCTTATCAGCTCGTACTCTCTGTAGACCGCAAGGAAATCAATGCCGATGGTAAGGACATTGCATTCGTACGCGTTAGTGCAATGGACAAGGACGGCAACCTTATCCCTAATGATGCTCGTCTTGTGAAGTTCGCAGTCAAGGGAGCCGGAAGTTTCCGTGCAGCCGCTTCGGGTAATCCTGCGTCATTGGATTCATTCCAAGCACCTCAGCACCACCTCTTCTCAGGCGAACTCACTGCGCTTGTGCAAGCAGGCAAGAATGCAGGAGAGGTTACGCTTACAGCTTCGGC
>RBKG01000099.1 GCA_003640335.1 Porphyromonas sp. | reverse complement strand
AGCTACTAGGATATTATGCCCGCGCCGAACGCCCCTCAGAGCCCCTCCAAAGGGCAGGAAATTCAAGTTCCAGCCATAATCCTCCAGTTCGCGTTGGACTGCGCCTACAACGTCCGTTTCCCACTCTACGGCGGACTCGGGATTCACGAAATCCTCGAACAGGGCGGGATATTTCTGCTCCAAATCCAACTCATCCAGTTCGAACTTACGCAGGGCTTCCCGCATTTCCGTAGCCACAAGGTTTTGGGTAAGGGCTTTGCTATAGACGGAAGTTGCTTCGGGTGTCAATGGGCGGATTGTACGCAGTTGTGCTTCGGCAATCGCTAAGGCTTCTGCAGATACTTGCTTGAACTGCATATAGGTCAGCAGGTCTTCGGTGCTAACCTGCTGCGCCGATGGTTGTGCTTTGTAAAAGCTACCCAGCCACTTCATCAGACTATGCGTTTCAGGCTGGAGTTCCAGTTCCTTGATGTAGTTGTAGTATTTGTCCCAACCCCAGCGGGACATGACCAGAGTCAGTAGCACATAATCCATATAAGCCCTTTTCTAGTTTCAAGTCCTGCTGCGTCTGCAAGGTGTACACGCAGCAGCCTAAATTCCGTAATCGTTTGGCAGTTACCTTAGTGCAATCCTGACCTGCTTGGTCAGGGTCAAATGCCAACACAACAGCTTTAGCATTCAGGCATACAGGGATTTGATGCTGCTTCAAAGCAGTCCCCTGTATAGCTAAGGCAGAGCAGCCTAATATAGCATGCACTTTAATAGCCGACAGCACGTCTTCGGTCAGGACTAATACGTCATTGCCCTTGATGTATGCCAAACCTTCTTGATAGGTCATCCATTTGGGTTCACGCAGTCCAGTGTAATCACGTCCAAGCCATGCAGACCCGACGTTGATTAGTAATCTTTGTTCTTTGGATACAATGCCTTTGAGGTATGGTTCTAGTATCCGTAGCCACATACCTTTCTTGATGATGAACCGTGCAATGTCTTCCTGTTGCTCGGTTGGAAAAGCCGAAAGCGGAATCAGGTTTGCGAGTGCCACTGGCAACCTGTCAATCTTATCCGCTTTGTACTGCACGGCTTCTCTGCGTCCCTTAGGGACATAGCCGTGCTGTTTGCAGGAAAAGCAATATGCAGACCATCCTTCAGGCTCATTGCGAAGTACGAGATTCGGTCGAGTCTCCGCGCCGTGATAGACGCGTTTACTTGCACCGACCATCAAGGATTGGGCTTCGGAGAGCCACTCGGAATGGTCTAGCATAATGCTTTCCTTAAAGCAGGTTAGTCAATAACAGGAACTTAAGCTTCGGCAGCTTCGGCTTCGTTACGCAGCTGGTTCAAGTTCACCAGTTGCAGTTCGTCTTCGGCAATCACTGCGTACTTCGTAACACCACTAGCATCAGTATGTTTCGCCACAACAGTAGCTGAAACAGTACGAGCAGTATCAGCGCGACCCAGACGGGCATAGGCTTCGTAAGGTAATGCATGATTTTCTTCTTCCAACGCTGCAGCATGGCGTTCTTCCAGTTCAATGAGGTATTTACGGTCAGATTCCAGACGGTTCAGCAGTTGTTCTTCGGAGAGCTTACCTGCGTCTTCCGGTAAGTTCAGCACAATTTTGGTAATGTCCAAGATGTGCTGCTTGGCGGTAAAGCCTTCGCCTTCTTGCACTTTGTACAGCTGCTTGCCGTCAATAACACCAATTTCCAGCACCTGCATAGGTACTTCCTTGTAGGTGTCGGTTTCAGGGTTGTTTGGTGAACGGCGACCTGTCTTGACGGTTACGGTATCACCGACCTGAATATTTACGGCAGCACGCAGCTTCTCCAAAGCAGCGGTATTGCGGTCAATACGTTCTGCTACTGTCTGCTTCTTGGCAGCAGCTTCGGCAGAGTTCAGGCGGGATACGGGTTTTACGGTTGATTTAGCCATTGTATGTCCTTTCATAGTTAGGCTGGTTAGGATAAGTTAAGGTTGAGGCGCAGTCGTAGGTTACTCTACGACAATGAAATCATTGGTTGTGAGGGAATCCACAGGAATCGCAAGCGCATCTGCCCAGTCTACGTAGATTTTCGCAGTTACCTGCTTCAGTTGTTTACCTGTACAGATGGTAAGTTCGTACTGTAACTGTACTAAGGTGTTTGTATACCCTATCACAATAAACTCAACATCTAAGGCAACACGTACTCGCATACCCACACGAATATTATCACGTGTCAGATGCTGTACTGTAGGGATAGGCTCAAGAGTTTCTAACGTAACCTCTATGTTATCGTATTGCTCTTGGGTTACAAAGATTAATGGTTTGGACTTATTAAGCCCTGTTACTACATTGATACTTTGCTGCCCAATAGCAAAGTAATCCTTAAATTGCGCAATAACATAATCAGGCGCAATCACAAAGTGTTCCTTGTTAACGTACACCCAACGACCAATAGCTGCCTCTGCAGCTGTATTGATACGTAGAGTAGGTCTAACACCTACAGGGTGCAAGAACTTAATACAGCGCACATAGACGCAGGGTATTAT
>RBKG01000223.1 GCA_003640335.1 Porphyromonas sp. | reverse complement strand
GAATACCTGCCTGTCACGCAGGGGGTCGCGGGTTCGAGTCCCGTCCATACCGCAAAGCCTAAGTTCAGAGATGAGCTTAGGCTTTTTTCTTGTCTAATTGAATAGCATCAACAAAGCATACGCTTATTCTGTTTCAGCATAAAAACGACATATATTATATGAGTATCCATTCACTTGTGCGCTTAAATGTAGCACATATCCTAGTACCTTTTCTATCACTAGGCTTAACATCCTGCCTAGTCGATGAACGTCCCTCTATGGAGGCTGACATTGAAACCATATCAATTACGGGAGTAGATGCACAGAAACTTTTAGCCTATCCACGAGAAGCAGAGCGCAATATTCTCTCTCAAGACAATAACATTGTCTATCATCTAGCAACGGGGGCTAACGATTCCCTACTTAAGAAAATCCATCTAGACTTTAAGCTATCACAAGGTGCTAAGATTACTCGCCTAAGTGATGCAAATAAGGATTTTACCAACGGCTCGACTATAGAATACGAAGTCGTCAGCGAAGATAAGGCTTGGAAACGACTCTACCGCATACAGTTTATAGCAGCACCTTCGCTCAATACGCACTTTAGCTTCGATACACCACGTCCATTTCATGGAGCCAATGAAGACGAAAAGACCCCGAATAATCAGTATTGGCAGTGGTCTCTAGACGAAAGTATCCCCAACGAAACACGTATATGGGGAACAGGTAATGCTGGGTTCAAACTTAGCCAATGGAATGCAACGCCAGAGGATTTCCCTACAAGTACAACAGATATTGCACGCTCGGGCAAGGCTGTTAAGCTAACGACTCGTTCGACAGGTTTCTTCGGAGCTATGCTCAAAAAGCCCATCGCAGCTGGGAATATATTTATCGGAACATTTAACCTAGGAAAGGCTCTCTTGAATGCTCTAGAAGCTACACAATTCGGAATACCTTTCAATAGAAAACCTCTGCGCATTAAAGGTTTCTACAAATGGCAGGCAGGAGCTAAATACACTGATGCTAGCCAGCGTAGCGTATCAGGTCCTTCAGCTGATGGCAAAGACTTACCTCAGATTTATGCAGTACTCTACCGCAATACAGACCAAGCCGGTCAGCCCATTATCCTTGATGGGTCAAATATTCTATCACACCCCAATGTCGTAGGTATTGCTCTTGTCCGTGATTATCAAACTACAGGCATCGAGGCTTCCTCTCCTTGGGCAGAATTCGATGTCCCATTTGAGTACACTGCAGGCGAACCTTCTGAATCACTCCTCTTCAAAGGCGCTTATAACCTTACATTCGTATGCTCTTCTAGCCGCAATGGAGCTAAGTTTGAAGGTGCAGTTGGCTCGACTCTGATTATTGATGATGTAACGATTGTTATCGACAATAAATAATAAGTTATGATACGAAGCAAAACAAAATATATCCTTGTGGCACTTATGGCAAGCATAAGCGCTACGGCTCAAGTAAACGAAGAGCAGTCATCTAAATGGACGCTCACGCCACAAGTAGGCTACACCATGGGAGGAATGACTCCTATTCCAATGGTTCCTGAGATACGCAAAATCAATGAGTTTAAGCCTTTGCAAGGTCTTTCCTTAGGATTAGATTTATCATATCAAGTAGATAAAGACTGGCAATTAAAAGGTGGCCTGCAGTATTTCAACCGAGGAATGAAAACGGAAGCGCAGGTAAAAGGCTACCACATGACAGTTAAGCAAGGAGACAATTCTCTCCGAGGTTACTTTACAGGGCACAATCATAGTGAAGCCGAACAGAGTGGTTTTGCACTCCCTCTTCAAGCAGAATGGCAAGCTACTAAGCGTTTCAGCATAACGACGGGACCAGTATTCGAGTACTATGTGCAGAGGAAGTTTTCGGGCTCTGTGACTGATGGCTACCTCAGAGTCGATGTTCCTACGGGCAATAAAGTACTGTTTGGAGCGATGGGCGAGAATAGCCCAACTTACGACTTTAGTAACGATATGTCACGCTTTGGCTTAGGTTGGCAGCTAGGTCTAGCCTATCGCTTTGCTACTAAATGGCAGGCTTACGCTCTTGGTCGTTATATCTTTACGAATACATTCGAGCCTAAGTTTGAAACCATCAATATGCGCCTACACCCCGTATATCTTACCCTTGGTCTAGCTTATCAGATTAAGTTGTAATATGTAAGGACACTCTATAAAGTGTACCAAGACTATTCCGATGCTTGTTAGTTTTGTCGTGTTCATCTAAATACTATTGAATTATGACACAACTAACAAAGCATCGGAATTTATTTATTGGACTCCTTAGTCTCAGTCTCATTACGCCCTCTTGTAAGCAAGTCCAGCGAGTAGCCGAACGTCATCAAATAGACAGCCTTGCGTTACTAAGCAGAGACAATATCATTTGGACATACGAACGCTTGGATAGCATTCATCACCAACCCTTAGAACGCATTAGGATAGAGCGTGCAAGCACTATTTATTTGAATGAGCTGAAGAAACAAGATAGTCTAAGCCATAAACAGACCACAGCGAAGAAATCCAATCGTAGCAAAAGCATCGTATT
>RBKG01000140.1 GCA_003640335.1 Porphyromonas sp. | reverse complement strand
GTTGGCTTAAGAACCATCACTTCATTACCAGCAACAAATGGCTTAGAAAGCTGACCAATAGCTGTAGTCATAGCCTTTCCATTGAATGCTGCAGCTTCGCTACCACGAACGAAGTAATTAACACCGCTGATAGTATCTATCTGTGCATTTAATTCTGTAGCATAAGCTTCTAGGCTAGATAAGCCCTTCTTGCTTAACTTATCTGCAAGGTTCTTAGCTCTCTTCTCTGCTGAAAGTGCAGCTACAATACCTTCCTTAACCACTTCAAGAGGAGCTAAACCTGCTTCATAATGCTTAAGAACCTGAGCTATCACTAGGTAGTCAGAGCCTAGACGATAAACCTTGTCTGTAATGGTCTTATCATCAGCATTGAGTGCCCACTGTATAACCTGACGGCTTGAAGGGATTGCACCCAACTGAACAGATGAAGTATTGACAGCCTCAGACTTTACGATAGAGAAACCTTCTCTCTCGGCCTTCTTAATCATATCTTCAAATGAACCTCCAGCTCCTAGTATCTGATTAAGGGCATCGTACTTCGCATTGTAAGTCTTTTCAGAGAACGAAGCATCTACACTCACTACTGCTAATTGATATTTAACTGTAGCAGGCTTAGCATCTACGGTCTTCATGATAAGCTTAGCTGTACCATTGTTTACAACAAATGGTTCGCCTACTGGCTTATTATAAGCTTCGGCAAAAAGAGAACCTGCAAGTTGAGCCTCAGTAAAGGTATTCATAGGCATACCATATTGACCAGGCTGACTTAGACGACCGCTGTCAGCTTTGCTCTGTGGGTCCTGACTATACTTAGCAACCATTTCGTCGAAGCTAGCACCACCCTTAAGAGCAGTAAGCAAGCTATCACTCTTAAGACCTGAAACGCTATCGAGTAGGATAACCTTAAGACCAAGAGCTTCTGGAGCCGTCTTCTTAGCTACAAGTTTCAGTATGCTATACTTATCATTAACTAGACCAGAATTAAATGTAGCTCCTGCTTCTGCTGACTTAATGAAGTTAACTTCAGCATCACCTAGACCCATTTGGTCTAACTCAGCACCAGTTAAATATACTTGATTGAATGAACCTCCAAGATTACGCACTACGCTAGCGACATTTGCTGTCGTTGCATTCTGTAGTTCACCGTAAACCTTATTAGCCTGCTCTTCTGCAGCCTTGTAGTCTGCACTGCTAGGAGTTACATGAGCTGCGATATAGCTTAATTGTGCTGATGGAGACTGCATCAAGAAAAGAGAACTATGTGCATCATAGTACTTCTTGATTTCTTCATCCGTAGGCTGGTCTGCCTTATCCGAACCTGCAAGAGGTGTAGAACGAACAAGAGCAACCGTACGAGTACCTCCAGCAACAGCTAAGTTTTGGTCTAGCTGTGTTACCTTATAACTGCGAGCTAGAAGTGTGCTAAGCTTTTGCTGCAAACGATTTGTAACAATCTGCTCTTGCAACTTCTTCCACTGAGTCTGAATATTTAGGTATGCTGTTTGCTGCTCTTGTGGCAACTTCTTGATATTAGCATCACTAATTTGGTCAATAAAGTTCTTTACACCCTGAGCGTCATTTATATCAATACCAAGACCGGCAAAGAACTGCTGAGCTAGAGGCGATGGAGTTACACCTTGACCACTATGGAGCAATGCATAAACTTCATCTGGAGTTACACGCACACCAACCTTAGCCGCAAGCTCCTTAAGCACATGGTCAGCAATAATCTGCTGAGCAAGACTGTTGTTGATGTTCATACGTTGTTCATCGCTCAACTGCCCTTGTTGCTGCTGCATCTGCTCAGTAAGCGCATTTAGTCGCTGACCATAGTCTTCGATATTAACCTTATCGCCATCAATAGCGAGTGCAACACGCTGGTTTGCAGAGAACCAAGTATTACCATTCTGAATAGCATCGCCAATAACAAAAGCGGCAAGTGCTATCCCTACAAATCCGACCATAAGACCAGGTCGTTTCCTTATCGTCTCTAATAATGCCATTAGATATTTAGTTGTTTATTACTTCTCATCAGGCGTCTATCCCAAAGACTCAATTTGTTTTCCAAACCGAAACTCAGTCAAGACTAAATCAATATGGAGCTCTGCCAGAGAACGGCAAAGCTCCACAAAGATACATACATTTCTAATAAATCACCTTATGGTTGAGTTGATTTACGATAATTGTAAACCTTAAAGTCAGTTATTTCGCTCTTGAAATGCCCTGTTGCCTTAAGAGGGAAGACCAAGGTGCGTATATAATACATACGCCCTCTATTAGGCGTGCGGTAGACTTCAGGCTTAAATTCATCTGGAGAGTTCCACTGAGCATCCAAACGTAACTCTTCCATATCCTGAGGCTTAGCATACAACTCTTGCTTGTATAAGGTCTCTACCAAGCGACCATTGACATATAGATATGTAGCTTTATTATCACCTTCAATCGCTAGCTCTACAGCCTGACCAGGCTTAAGTCTATATGAGAATGTGTTGAGATAACCATCACGAGCAAAACCTAATCGCCCTGTCTTAGGGTCAGACAAATAAAATTGAGCATTATC
>RBKG01000110.1 GCA_003640335.1 Porphyromonas sp. | reverse complement strand
AACTGAGGTTAAAAGGTATGAGCCCGGTACAATACCGTGCTCAATACTATAAAGAGTTAAAGAATGAACAGTTAATTTAATGTCCAACTTTTGGGGGGCATATCAAAAGTACTACGTACTTACAAATTTAAGTGCGCGTACTCACTAAAATAAGTACACGTAACTACCGAAATAAGTACGCGCACTTACGATAACACAGGGCTCATCTACATTCTTAGTTGTTTTGATGCGGTTGCCCTAAGGTTGGGTAAAGACGATTATCTTTGCGAGAGAATAATTATTTATAGATATATGACTTACATTTTATTGCTTATCGTGCTAATTCTATTAGCCTTACTAGTTTTTATTCTAATGCGTAAGCCTCAGGGGCAAGGCGTTGAGAACGAGTTAATAGCCCTGCAGGCGAAGCTGAGCTATCAAGAGGAAGACTTACGCTCATTAAAGGTGGAAAAATTACAACTTGCTGAAGAGCAAAAATCTTTAAGCATACAGTTAGCGAAAGCCGATGCAACTATTGACCAGCTTGTGGAGAGGCTCAAAGAGGCTGAGGAGAGTAAAGCTGATTTGGCAGATTTACTTGAAGAGCGTTTCCGAGGTATCACAACCAAGATTATAGACGAGCGAGCAGAGCAAATCCGTACACGTAGTGAAGAGAGTTTGCAGCCCCTTCGTGAGGACCTAAAACGCTTTGGCGAACAGGTTCAGAAGGTGTATAACGATGAGGCGCGTGAGCGCACCTCTCTGCAGACCGAGATACGTATGCTTGTAGAGCATAGTCAGAAGATGAGTGAGGAGGCTAATAGCTTGACTAGAGCTCTTAAGGGAGATAATAAGGTGCAGGGCGACTGGGGCGAAATGATTCTAGAGAATATCCTTGAGAGTAGTGGTCTCAGGAAAAATGAGGAATACACGCTCCAAAGTACTCTAAGAGATGATGCTGGGGGAGTCCTCAAGCATGATGAAACGGGCAAAAAGATGCGTCCCGATGCGATTATTCATTACCCTAATGGAAGAGATGTGGTCATTGATAGCAAGGTGAGCTTAAAGGCTTTTTCTGATTATGTGTCAGCAGAGACAGAAGAGGAGCGTGAGCTTGCTCAGAAGGCGCATTTGCAGAGTGTGCGCAGACATATTGATGAACTCGCGAGCAAAGAGTATCATGCTTACTTACCTGATAGCGCAGACTTTGTGATGCTATTTATTCCTAATGAGCCTGCCTATATCCTAGCGATGAAAGAAGCTCCGAACTTATGGAATGAAGCATACAAGAAGAATGTAGTTCTAATAAATGGGACTAATCTCTTAGCTGCTTTGCGTATGGCTAAGGACTTGTGGGTGCGTGATGCCCAAATTAAGAATGTGCAGGATATATTTAATAAGGTAGGTATGCTGTACGACAATTGCTGTGCCTATCTAGAGAGTTTTGAGAAAGTAGAAAAGGATTTTAAGACGGCAGAGAAATCGCTCTTAGAGGCTAAAAAGAAACTCTATACGGGAGGGCAGGGCAAGAATATCATCACACGCATGGAACGCTTGCGCGATATGGGAGCTAAGAGCAGTAAGCAGATTTCAAGCCGTTGGTTAGATGCTGATGAGCAGGATATAGACTAAATCGCCCTAGCTCTATAAGTTTAGTTAGATGAGGTGCAAAGGGCTCATTAGGCTTACTTTTCTTACCTTTGTGCCAAAGAAATACAGAATACAATATGAAATTACCTATTTACCTATACGGTCACCCCATACTTCGAGAACTTTGTCATGATATTACAGCCGACTATGAAGGCTTAGATAAGCTCATCGCTGATATGTGGGAGACGATGTACGTTACCGATGGCATAGGTCTTGCTGCTCCTCAAATAGGAAAGGATATACGCCTTTTCGTTATTGATGCAGAGCCTATGGGAGATGATTTCCCCGAATGTCGTGGATTTAAAAGATGCTTTATCAATGCGCACATTGTGGAGTATAGCGAAGATACTTTGACGGAGACAGAGGGTTGCTTAAGTATCCCTAGCGTACATGAGAAGGTAGAGCGACCAGCTACTATTACGATAGAGTATGTAAACGAAAAGTTCGAACCTCAACGAGAAACCTTTACCGGTTTTGCTGCTCGTGTTATACAGCATGAGTATGACCATATCGAGGGCGTGCTCTTCATTGATAAGATTTCAGCTATACGCAAGACTATGGTCAAAGGCAAGCTGATGAACATTGCCAAGGGTAAGGTTAATGCCGGTTATCGCACAGTAGCTGCGCCACAGAAAAGAAAGTAATAGCATATATATAACTCAAACAAGATTAACTGTTATGGAAAAAGTAGCACAACTGATTGCTCAGAAGCTCATCGAAGTTGAAGCCGTTAAATTGCAACCAGATAAACCTTTTACATGGGCTTCAGGCTGGAAGTCGCCTATCTACTGTGATAATCGTAAGACGCTCAGTTATCCTGCCCTCCGTTCGTTGATTAAGTTAGAGTTGGCTCGTGTGATTGCAGAGCAGTACCCAGAGGCAGAAGCTATTGCTGGGGTGGCTACTGGAGCTATTGCGCAGGGAGCACTCGTTGCTGATGCGCTTGGTTTACCTTTCTCATACATTCGTTCAGCTCCTAAAGACCATGGCATGGAGAACCTTATTGAGGGCGAACTGAAGGCAGGAGCTAAGGTAGTAGTTGTGGAAGACCTCATCTCTACAGGCGGAAGTAGCCTTAAGGCTGTTGAGGCTGTGCGTCGCCATGGTGCCGAAGTGCTGGGTATGGTTGCGATTTATACGCATGGTTTCCCAGATGCTGTTACGAGCTTTGAAAAGGCTGGCGTAAGACTCATTACGCTCAGCAACTACAATGCAGTACTTCAGGAAGCAGCTAAGACAGGTTATATTAGTGCTAGCGACCAAGAGGTTTTGCGTGAGTGGCGTGAGTCGCCCTCTACATGGACGGGTAAGAGCAAGTAAGCTTCTTTCCCTAGGTATATAAATTAATTATGGCAGATTATACAAGTAACATCAAGAGTATCGCTTCTACACAAGAGCGCGTATATAACAAACTAAGCGACCTCAGTGGCATGGCAGCCATTGGGGAAGCCCTTAAAAATCATCCTGAAGCAAGTAAAATTGGCATCGAAGGAATAGATGCTGATAACTGTGCTTTTATTATCGCTGGTGCAGGTCGTTTGCATCTGCGTATCGTGGAGCGTGAACCCAACAAGACAATCAAGTTAGAGGCTGTAGATGCGCCCATTGATTTAACTATGTGGATACAGCTTGTCCCTGCAGATACATACGACACAAGACTGCGCTTAACCCTACGCACAGAGCTTAACTTCATCATGCGTAAGATGATTGGGGGTAAGCTCCAAGAGGGTGTAGAGAAGCTTGCCGATATGATGGCAATGATACCTTACTAATCTATAATTAAGGTCATTATGGCTAAAGATATAAGCTACAAGGAGGCTTCTCTAAGACTTGATGAGATTTTGCGCTATATCGAGGGCGAGAACCCCGATGTAGATGAGCTCTTCAAGCTAGTGCAGGAGGCAGTTGAACTGACCAAACTTTGTCGCAATAGACTCACAGAAGCCGATAAGCAGTTTGAAGCTCTTATGGCTAGCCTTGATGAGAGTTCTAAATAATATATTTGCATGCCTAAGCAATATGCAGTTATTGTAGCTGGAGGCAAGGGCTTGCGCATGGGAGGGGACATTCCTAAGCAGTTTGTTCCTCTTTGTGGCGAACCTGTCCTCATGCATACCATTAAGAAATTTTCTAGTTGCTCTGAGATAATACTCGTATTACCCTCAGAGCAATTGGCTTATTGGGCTGAACTGTGTCAGACCTACAAGTTTGATTATCCCCATAAGGTTGTCTGTGGGGGCGAGACGCGCTACCACTCAGTTTACTCTGGCTTGCAGGCTTTAGCGGAGCAAGGTATAGCCGAGGACGACCTCGTGGCGGTACATGATGGTGTCCGTCCGTTGGTGGCAACTACGCTCATTGAGGAATGCTATCGGGTTGCAGCGCAAACAGGTGCAGCCCTTCCTTATCGCCCTTTGGTGAATAGCTTGAGAAAGTTTGAAGGAAGTGAAGTAACTCATGCTGTAGAGCGGAGCGACTATGTAACGGTGCATACGCCTCAGGTTTTTAGGTTAGCTCCTCTGATGAAGGCCTACGCAAGAGGTTATAAGCCATCTTTTACGGATGATGCTTCTGTCTGGGAGGATAGTGGAGAGTCCGCTCCGTCCTTAGTCTTGAGCAATGCCGAGAATATTAAGCTGACGACTCCTATTGATTTGAAGTTAGCTGAGCTATTTCTCACTGATTGATACTATAGATGTCCTCTATACTTGCTACTGATATTACTTATTTGACTGGAGTAGGTCCTAAGCGTGCTAAGGCTTTAGGAGATACTTTAGGTCTGCGTACCTTTGGCGATTTGCTGCATTTCTATCCCTATCGGTATGTGGACCGCTCTCGTGTCTATACCATAAGAGAGCTAAATGCCGAGATGCCCTACGTTCAGCTCAAGGGGTATATAAGGGATTTTACGACAGAGGGTATAGGACGTAAGCAGAGGTTGATAGGCTCTTTCTATGATGGTACAGGCGTCATTGAACTTATTTGGTTCAAGGGTCTGCAGCATATAGAGCGTATGTATCAGCTGGGGCAGGAGTACATCATCTTCGGCAGGCCAAGTGTATTCAATGGTCGGGTAAGTATGGTACACCCCGAGGTTGATGAGGGGAGCAAAGAAGAACAAGTGTCTGGGGGGCTAATCCCTATTTATAGCAGTAGCGAAAAGGCTAAAGGGCAAGGAGTCAATAATAGGCAGATGCGCCAACTCCTGCAAGCCTTACTTACTCAGGTGAGACCCTACCTTAGTGAGAGCCTACCCCCACAGCTGTTAGCGCAGAGCGGATTGATGGGTTATGCCGAAGCCTTACAGCAGATACATTTCCCTCAGAATGCACAGGCCTTAGAGATGGCTAGACGCCGGCTTAAGTTTGAGGAACTATTGCTCATTCAGCTCAAACTTATAGGGCAGAAAATTCAGCGAAAAGAAAGTTTTAAGGGTATTGTCCTAGAGAAAGTAGGGCATTACTTCAATACGCTCTATAGTCAGCATCTTCCTTTTGACCTAACTAATGCGCAGAAGCGTACGCTTAGGGATATACGTTCGGATGTACTCTCAGGTAAGCAAATGAATAGGCTTGTGCAGGGTGATGTGGGAAGTGGTAAGACGCTTGTTGCCCTCTTCGCTATGCTGATGGCGCTTGATAGTGGTTATCAAGCTTGTATGATGGCGCCTACTGAGATTTTGGCTAGGCAGCATCATACCGGTCTGAGTGAACTCTTAGCTCCTCTTGGGATAGAGGTGGCTTTGCTTATCGGTAGTTGTACAAAGAAGCAGAGAGCAAGTATATTACCTCGTTTGCTTGATGGTAGTCTGAGCATAGTTGTTGGCACACACGCTTTGCTAGAGGAGGGAGTCCAGTTTAATCGCCTTGCGCTAGCGGTGATTGATGAGCAACATCGTTTCGGGGTACAGCAACGCTCTCGCTTATGGACGAAAACAAACCAAATACTGCCTCATATCCTCATCATGAGTGCCACGCCCATCCCTCGTACTCTAGCGATGACCCTCTACGGCGACTTGGATATATCCGTCATCGATGAACTACCACCTGGTCGTAAGCCTATTGACACTTTTCATCATACAGAAGACCGCATGTATGAAGTGTATGCCTTCATGCGTAAGGAAATCATGCAGGGCAGGCAAGTCTATGTCGTTTTCCCTATGATAGAGGAGAACGAGTCTCAAGATTTGCGTGACTTGGAGAGTGGACTGGAGCGTTACCGAAGTATGTTCCCTGAGTATCGCATCGCTTATGTCCATGGCAAGATGAAGCCCAAGGATAAGGATGAGCGTATGCAAGAGTTTATATCGGGTAGGGCTCAGATATTGCTTGCCACTACGGTTATTGAGGTAGGAGTGAATGTTCCTAATGCAAGCGTTATGATTATCGAGGGGGCTAATCGCTTTGGACTCTCACAGCTACATCAGTTAAGAGGGCGTGTAGGGAGAGGCTCTGATAAGAGTTACTGCATACTCGTAACGGGTAATAAAATAGGCGAAGACTCTCGTAAGCGCATCGAAATCATGTGTGAAACGAATGATGGCTTTGTCATTGCCGAGGAGGATATGCGCTTGCGTGGATTTGGAGAACTAGAGGGTACTCGCCAGAGCGGTAAAGAACTAACGCTTAGACTTGCCAATCCTGCCCGAGATGGTGCTTTGGTACAGTACTGCCGTAATATGGCAGAGTATATCCTTAGCGAAGACCCTCATCTAGAGAAACCCGAATACGCAGTCCTTAAGCAACGCTTGACCGAGAGTTGTAATTTTGCTCTTGGCTGGGGGAGTATCTCGTAGTGCTATGTAGGCTGATGTTATTTGGAAGACCATGAAACGGTCTTCTTTGTACACGATGGTCTATATCCAAACATTTGGATATAGACCATCGCTTTTTGTTTAATATCATGAAAAATAACTAACTTGCTCCCAATAAAACTATAACTCTTAAGGATAATCATATATATGAATAAAAAAATACTCGGTCTTGACCTAGGAGTAGGGTCAATAGGTTGGTCTCTTATAACGCTTGATGAAGGAGGTCATCCCGCAGAAATACTTGGTATGGGTAGTCGCATCGTTCCTTTGACTTCTGATGATATGCAAGAGTTCCAAAAAGGAAAGGCTATTACTAAGAATAAGGATAGGACGATGAAGAGGTCTGCTCGTAGAGGGCTAGACCGTTATCAGCAACGCAGGGCCAAGCTCAGTCGTTTGTTGTGTGAGTTTGGATTAGGTTTTCCTCGTCCTTTGATGAGTCTATCGCCTTTAGCTCTATGGGGATTAAGAGCCGATGCCGCTACAGAGGGCAAGGTAATTTCCCTAGCCGAACTAGGGCGCGTACTCTATCACCTCAATCAGAAAAGAGGCTATCGGCACAGCAAATCCGATGAATCTTCTAAGCAAGATACGGAGTATGTAGCTGCCGTTAAGACACGCTATGCTGAGCTAAAAAATGAATCGCTTACTATCGGTCAGTACATGTATAGGTATTTATCTGCTTCTGCTGAAAGGGGAGCAGATGCACTCTCGTGCGTGCATTATAGGGTAAAAGACCAAGTTTATCCTAGAGAAGCCTACATGGAGGAGTTTGACCGCATTATGGCTGTTCAACAGAAAGCTTATCCCGAGGTTTTGACTTCTGTTGTTCTGCAAAAACTGAGAGATTGTATCTTCTTCCAGCGTCCACTTAAGAGCTGTAAGCATCTAGTGTCTTACTGCGAATTTGAGCGTAAGACTAGAGAGGTGCAAATACCTGTAGTTGGTGCTGATGGTACGACTTCATATAAGACTAAAATCGTCGATATAGGGCCTAAGGTGGCGCCCGTATCCTCTCCTCTTGCTGAGGTTTGTCGCCTATGGGAGTCAATCAATAATATCAGGATTTATTATCCCGATGGAGCTGTATATCCGCTTAGTCTAGAGCATAAGCAAGCCTTCTTCAATAAACTTCAAGAGAGTGAGTCGCTCAAGTTCTCTGACGCTAAGAAGATTATAGGAGCTAAAGCTAAAGATAAACTTTGGTGTAATGACCTCCTTAAGAGCGGTATCAAGGGCAATCGAACTACGGCTACTCTGCGTAAACTGATAGAAGATTATCCCCAATATAAGGCTTTGCTTCGCTTCGACTTGAAGCAAGAAGACAGCTGTCGGGTAGACTTGTCTACTGGGGAAGTGCTTCCCCTTATTAGTGTGAGCTATCTAAATGAACCTTTGTACAAACTTTGGCATATCCTATACTCTGTGGCTGAGCGTGAGGCTATGGGAAATGCTCTGAGAAAGCAGTTGGGCGTAGAGCAAGGCGACCTTGATAAAGGCTTGCTTGATGCCTGTATGAAGATAGACTTTACTAAGCAAGGCTACTGCAATAAGTCAGCCAAGTTTATGTGCAAACTACTCCCTTATCTCCAGCAAGGATATATGTATAGCGAGGCTGCAGATTTGGCTGGTTATAAGCACTCCGACAGCAAAACTAAGGAAGAGCTAGAGCATAGAGAGCTCAAGCCTCGCATAGAGCTCCTGCCTAAGAATAGTCTGCGTCAGCCTATTGTAGAGAAGGTGCTTAATCAAATGATAAATCTCGTGAACGCACTAAAAGATAAGTATGGCGAGATTGATGAGGTGCGTGTAGAGCTAGCTCGCGAACTTAAGATGGGACGTGAAGAGCGAAAGAAGTATAGTACCCGAAACAGAGAAAATGAGGATGATAATAAGCGAGTAGCAAAAGTGATTTCTGAATTTTGCACTCCGACGAAGACCCGCATTCAGAAGTATAAACTATGGGAAGAGGCGAATCATGCATGTATTTACTGCGGTAAGGAAATAACTAAACCTAGTCTTTTTAGCGATGGAGAGGCTGAGATTGAGCATATCATACCACGCTCAGTACTGTATGACGACTCTATGAGCAATAAGACCTGTGCTTGCCGTAGCTGTAATAAGGCTAAGAATAACCGTGCGGCTATGGATTGGGTACTTACTCAGACGGAAGAGTTTCAGACCAAGTATTTTAATCGCCTAGAGGGACTTGTAGCAACGAAACGTCTATCTAATGGGAAGAGACAGAGATTGATGACTCTGCTTAAAGATATACCCGAAGACTTCATAGAGAGACATCTCAGACTAACTCAATACATATCCCGCAAGGCTACAGAAATCCTTAAAGATGGTATTCGCTATGTATGGTCAAGTGAGGGTAGTGTAACCTCTACACTCCGTCACCTATGGGGCTATGATAAAGTCCTTGAAGATTTGAACTTCGAGCGTTACAAGTCTATGGGTGAGACTCAGACCGTACTTGTCAAGAGAGGTTCGGCAGAGCAAGAAGTGGAGCGCATTAAGGACTGGAATAAGCGTAAGGACCATAGGCACCATGCTATTGATGCCTTAGTGGTGGCTTGTACTCGGCAGTCTTATATACAGCGTCTGAATAGGCTCAGTAGTGAAGAGGATAGGCAGTCTATGCTGTCTGAACTTGGTTCTTCATACGCTCCCTCTAAGGAAGAGCGTATGCAGTTATTAGATAAGTGGCTGACCGCTCAACCTCATTTCTCTGTACAAGCGGTGCGTGACTATGTGCGTGGCATCTTGGTTTCTTTCCGTCCTGATAGACGTACCTATACGAAGAGCCGTAATAAGGTCAAAATCAAAGGTCGTGTGAGCCTGCAAACAGGTATCCTAACGCCAAGAGGTGCGCTCTCTGAAGAAACTATTTATGGTGCTATACATGTAGATGGTGTTAAAAAGATTGTTTGCAAGTGTCGCTTAGAGAATTTGCAGGCCAAAGATGTCCCTAATATAGTAGATAAGGGTATACAGCGCATTATTAAGGCTAGACTAGAGGCATACAATAATGATGCTATGAAGGCCTTTGCAGAGCCCTTGTACTCCGATGCCGCTCAGACGAAGCAAATACGTTCGGTGCGTT
>RBKG01000205.1 GCA_003640335.1 Porphyromonas sp. | reverse complement strand
AGTATTTTTGCACTATGATATTAAGGCAATTACATATAATAAACTTCAAAAGCATACAGACAGCAAGCCTCAGCCTATCGGATAAGGTAAACTGTTTTATCGGGTTAAATGGCATGGGGAAAACAAATATCCTCGATGCCTTACACTATCTTGCCTTTACTCGTAGCCACCTCGGCATTACAGATAGCCTAGCCGTTCGCAAGGGCGAGGACTCAAGCATTCTTGACGGTCTATACTATACAGACCAGGGCGATGAACGGCAACTACTCTTACAGATACGCCCCGGACAGCGCAAGATACTCAAGCGCAACAAGAAAGAGTATAGTCGCTTATCCGAGCATATAGGTGCTTTCCCTCTCGTCATCGTTTCGCCACAGGATTACCAACTTATACAAGGGAGTAGCGAGGAGCGTAGACGATTTATTGATATACAGCTCTCTCAGCAAGATGCTGTATATATGAGTGCGCTTAGCCAATATCATTCAGCCCTTGAAGGACGCAATAGCTTGCTCAAAAACAAGGGACTCAATCCGCAATTACTTGATGTCTTCGACCAGCAGTTAAGCCGATTTGCCTCCTATATTTGGCAAAAGCGTAAGCAGTTCGTAGAAGAACTAATCCCCCTCTTCCAAGCCTACTACTCTGCCATTGCCCCCGAACTAGACTCAGTCGGACTTGAGTACAGTAGCCAGCTGCACGATACCGAAGGCGACCTATATCCGCTACTCATTTCTAGCCGTGAACGAGATTTAATCCTTGGTCACACCTCTGTAGGCATTCACCGCGATGATTTATCTATGATGTTATCAGATGAATTTATCCGCAAGGTAGGGAGCGAAGGGCAACGCAAAACCTTCCTTATTAGCCTTAAGTTAGCCCAGTATCGCATGCTCGCTGAGCGTTCGCCTGAGCGCCCTATGCTTCTACTAGATGATATATTCGATAAGTTAGATGCCGAGCGTGTCGGTCGCATTATCGGTCTTGTAGGCGGACAAGACTTCGGACAAATCTTTATCACAGACACCAACAGAAAGTATCTTGATGAGATTATTCATAGTTGGGGTGAGGATTACAAACTCTTCTCTGTTCATCAAGGGAATATAAGCGAGTTAGCATAATGGAACGTAGCAAAACGCAAACAGTAAACGAACTCTTCGGTAATCTTCTTGAGCAGGAGCCTGACCTACATGAAGGTCTTCTTGAGCAGAAAGCACTCCTTTTCTTTAAAGAGCAACTGGGTGACTACCTAAGAGACATCGTGAACATTCATATTACGAATGGCACTATATATATAAGGACTTACTCCAATGCCCTCATGCAGACTATTGAGCTGAGCCGAACAGATTTCATCAAAGAAATCAACGAGCATATCGGTGCCCAACTTATTGAGCATATCAAAGTAAGCCTTTATTAAGATTATTTCATAAGCCTCACAAATCAAACATAAATCATATAACTACAATACTTTTATGAGCAATCAATTTCTAGAAAAAGAAGAACAAATCATACGCATGCTTAAGACTGTATATGACCCTGAAATACCGGTGAACATATACGATTTAGGTCTTATCTATGGAGTAGAAATTGCTGATGATGGCTTCGTTACGGTTACGATGACCCTTACAGCGCCCAACTGCCCTGCGGCAGACTTCATCGTAGAAGATACTCGCGATAAAGTCATGTATGTCGATGGCGTAACGGGCTGTAACATCGTCCTAACCTTTGAGCCTGAATGGAACAAGGACATGATGAGTGAGGAAGCCCTCCTCGAACTTGGGTTCTTGTAAGCCATGACAGAGCGAAAAAATGTTTATTTCACTAGTGATGCCCACCTCGGCAGTGGCTATCACCAAGACCCCAAGGAGGTAGAGCGGAGACTCGTGCGCTGGCTCGAGTATATCCGCCCTCATGCGCGTGCTGTTTATTTCCTTGGTGACATCTTTGACTATTGGTTTGAGTACCATAGTGTCGTGCCTCGTGGCTATGTGCGCTTCCTCGGCAAGGTCGCCGAGATGGCAGATGAAGGCATTGAAATACACTTCTTTGCAGGCAATCACGATGTTTGGTTCTCGGACTATATGCAGACCGAGCTCGGAGCAAGCGTCCACCACAAGAGCGAAGTTGTTTCCCTCGATGGTCATCTCTTCCGCCTTGCTCACGGCGATGAGGAATATTGTAGCCTAGCATGGACAAACAAATTCCTTTACAAGCTCTTCCGTAATAAGCTAGCTCGCCTACTCTATGCGGCTATTCACCCTCGCTGGACGGTAGGCTTCGCAATGGCTTGGAGCTTGCACAGCCGTAAGCAAGGGCTCAAACGCCAAACCTTAGGCAATATCCCACATGCCTATCACAATGAGTACTTCGAGGTAGAAGAGGAGCATTTAGTTAAATGTACCAAGCAGTACCTAGAGCAATACCCCGAGATTGAGTATTACCTCTATGGACATCGCCATATTCTGCTAGACTTATCCCTTAAGGGCGGTAAGCGCATGTGCATCTTAGGGGACTGGCTACGCTATAATAGTTATGCCGTTTGGAATGGTGAATACCTCCTACTTGAGCAATTTGAAGTCGA
>RBKG01000103.1 GCA_003640335.1 Porphyromonas sp. | reverse complement strand
CAGACTACAGCTGAAGTCTCCAGAAAGTACTACGTACTTACAAATTTAAGTGTGTGTACTCACGACAATGAGTACACGTACTTACTTAATTGTTTACGCGTAAGTACAAATGTATTTGTGCGTACTTACAAGCGTAAGTTAACTAAAACACGAAATCATTTTACCGCAAACTAAAGACCTACAAAAGGACTAGTAAAACTTGTTCTTTTGAAGACCGTGGGGCGGTACCTTTTAATATTATTCGCGATTCTGTATCTTTGTAATTAATCCTCCTATTGAAGATTACAAATAAGCATGATTATGAGCAAAACATATAAAATACTATGGGCAGACGATGAAATCGATTTGCTTAAACCACATATTCTATTCCTTGAGAGTAAAGGCTATCAAGTAAGTTCTGTGCTAAGTGGAACTGATGCTATTGAAGCTGTTGAGCGAGAGAACTACGATTTGATTTTCCTTGATGAAAACATGCCGGGCGGCTCTGGTCTTGACGCTCTACAACGCATCAAAGAGCTAAAGCCCTATATCCCCATCGTTATGGTAACGAAGAGTGAGGAAGAGAACCTCATGCATCAGGCTATCGGGAGTAAGATTGCAGACTACCTCATCAAGCCTGTAAACCCTAGTCAGCTCTTGCTATCCCTCAAGAAGAATATCCATCAGACTAGTATCATCAACGAAACGACAACAACAAACTATAGAGGCGAATTTGCTCGCCTAGGAGCGATGATGAGCGACCGTCTATCTCTACCTGAGTGGAAGGACCTGTATCGCAAACTAGTTTATTGGGAAACGGCTCTTGAAGATGGTGATGAGCAGATGAGCGAACTTCTAGAGATGCAGAAAGCGGAAGCTGGAAGACTATTTAGCAAGTACATCACACGCAATTACGAAGATTGGATGAGTGGTTCCGAGGAGCGTCCCGTTATGAGTCCCGACCTATTCAAAACAAAGGTATTCCCTCTTCTTGACCAAGGAGAAAAAGTATTCTTCATCTTGATTGATAACTTCCGCCTAGACCAGTGGGAGAGCGTGAAGGGCTTACTGAGTGAGTTCTATACCTTTGATGAAGATATGTATCTATCCATCTTGCCTACCGCTACACAGTACGCACGCAACTCTATATTCTCGGGCTTGATGCCGCTGGACATCTCTAAAATGTTCCCCGAGCTATGGGTAGATGAAGAGAGCGAAGAAGGCAAAAATCTCAATGAGGAGCCTATGATACGCACGCTTATTGACCGCTATCGCAAGAAGTATTCATTCTCGTATAATAAGGTTTACGAGCAACGATATGGCGAAAAGCTACTCGCAAACATCAATAGCCTAAAGGAGTTTGACCTAAATGTCATCGTTCTCAACTTTGTAGACATGCTTTCTCATGCTCGCACAGAGAGTAAGATGATTCGTGAACTAGCTAATACAGAAGCAGCCTATCGCTCACTAACGACTAGCTGGTTCAAGCATAGCATGACCTATAACCTCTTCAAGCGTATATCCGAAATGGGGTACAAAGTTATTCTGACTACTGACCACGGAACTATACGCGTGAAGAACCCTGTAAAGATTGTAGGAGATAAGAATACCAATACAAACCTGCGTTATAAGGTCGGCAAGAGCCTATCGGTCAATCCTAAGGAAGTTTTTGAGATTGCTAAGCCTGAAAGCATCGGTCTACCTAAGTGCAATCTCTCTGACCGCTATGTATTTAGTTTAGGCAATGATTTCTTTGCTTATCCAAATAACTACAACTACTATGTGCAGTATTACAAGGATACATTCCAGCATGGAGGCGTATCACTTGAAGAGATGCTTGTACCTATCATTATTATGAATCCTAAATAAAGACATTATACAATGACAACAGAATTAGAGTACCGCATCTCTGGAGTAGATGCCATCGAAGCAGCTGTAGCTTGGTTTACAGAAGAAGTATTGCCCTATGGTGATGTCTTCGCCTTTGATGCTCCTATGGGTACTGGTAAGACTACTTTCATCAAAGCGCTCTGCGAATCTCTCGGAGTAGAAGATGTAATTAATAGTCCAACTTTCTCTATCATCAACGAATATCGCAGCGACAGCTCGGGCGAACTCATTTATCACTTCGATTGCTATCGTCTAGAGAAACTTGATGATGCGCTCAACCTTGGCGTCGAAGACTATCTCAATTGTGGTGCTCTGTGTCTGATTGAGTGGCCAGATGTTATCAGAGAGGTTCTTCCTGCCGATACCGTAGAGGTAAAAATGCAAGAGGTAGAAGGCGGTGATAGAGTTATGACTGTTAGATTTATAAAACCTGAGTAAATGCAGTTCGCTCAACACATTGAAAATCGCCCCACAGGTGAACGTGGTTCTATTGAGGTTATTTGTGGCTCAATGTTCAGTGGCAAGACGGAGGAACTCATGCGCAGACTTCGACGTGCTAAGTTTGCCAACCAACGGATTGAAATCTTTAAGCCAAAGATTGATACTCGTTATGACGATGTTGAGGTTGTTTCTCACGACCGCAATAGCATTACCTCTACGCCCATAGACCATTCATCAAGCATTCTACTAATGGCTGATGACATTGATGTTATCGGGATAGACGAAGCACAGTTTTTTGATGATGGCTTAGTCAATGTCGTGCAAGAGTTAGCTGATAGAGGCGTACGCATTATCATTGCTGGCTTAGATATGGATTTTAGGCGCACCCCTTTTGGTCCAATGGCTAACCTCTGCGCCATAGCAGACTCTGTAGATAAGATACACGCCATCTGCGTTGAATGTGGTCGCTTAGCGAACTATTCGTACCGTCTAATAGAAGGCGATGCACAGGTACTTCTTGGAGAGATGAGTGAGTACTCTCCCCTATGCCGCATGTGCTATAATCGCCATCAGAATAAAACAAACTCGTAATTCATAGAAGAATATGAAACTCGTAAAGAAAATTGCGCTCTTCGCTACATTAGGAGCTGTAGCACCTTCTTGCATCGTCGTTGCAGGGAATGGAGTAAGTAATCAAGAAGTATCAAAGGCACAGAGCAAGCAGGCTATCAGCCCTACTCTTGGCGGTAAACTCTTCACTGCAGCATGGATGCAGCGCTCAGCCGAATATCAAGCACTCTGCATACAGAGCTTTGATTGGGCTAAGCATCGTCTAGCAGACATCATCGCTAAGCATCAGGGGAAACCACTTGCTATTGTCACTGACATTGATGAAACTATCATAGACAACTCGCCTAACGCTGTTCATCAAGCACTCAAGGGAGAAGATTATACAGACAAGAGCTGGGACGAATGGTGCGACCGTGCTGACGCTGTTGCCCTTGCAGGTGCTGTTAAATTCTTTAACTATGCTGACCAAAAAGGCGTTAAGGTATTCTACATCACGAACAGAACCGAGCGTAATCGCAAAGGAACTATGGCTAATCTGAAGAAGCTAGGTTTTCCTCAGGTTGATGATGCTAGCTTCCTTTTCCGTGGTGACACAAGCGATAAGACAGCTAGACGCAATGAGGTTCTTAAAAACTACGACATAGCGTTATTGCTTGGAGATAATCTAGGCGACTTTGACCATCTATTTGATACGAGCAATGAGCAAGAACGCCTCAATGCCGTACAGAAGTTTGAGAATGATTTTGGTCATCGCTTCATCGTACTCCCTAACCCAAACTATGGAACTTGGGAAAAGGCTATGAATGGCGGTTATCCTCCCCTCAAGGAAAAGGATAGCAAGCTTAAGAGCTTACTCAAGACTTATTAGAGGTCATTGCATAACAGGGCACTCGCTGCGTTATTTTCGACATTCAGGCTTGGTCATTTACATGAGTAAACTCCCTGCGCCTTCAGTCTCAATGCCTTGCGATTACCCTATTCTGCAAAGACCCTCTCAATGACAAGGATTAGACCATGCAACGGTCTCTATTAAGCTAAAGGCTAGCTTAGCATAAAAATATACCGCCCCAAAGTCGTACGACTTTGGGGCGGTATATTTTATTTTCGGACTACAAAACTATCCTGGTAGGCGAACAATACCGCTAAAGCCCATAAATGCCATAGCAAGTATTCCGGCTGAAATCAGTGCAATAGGAATACCACGGAAGGCTACTGGAAGCTCCGTGCGCGCAAGCTGCTCACGTATACCAGCGAAGACCACTAGAGCCAGCGTAAAGCCTAAGGCTGTAGATATAGCATAAACAACGCTAGCAAGCAAGCTAAAATCCTTCTGAATAACAAGGATAGCGACACCAAGTACACAGCAGTTCGTTGTAATCAGAGGCAAGAACACTCCTAAAGCCTGATAGAGAGAAGGAGAAACCTTCTTAAGAATAATTTCGACCATCTGTACAAGTGCAGCGATAACCAAGATAAAGGCAATCGTCTGCATATACACCATATCGAAAGGCTCCAAGATAAACTTCTGAATCAGATAGGTAAAGGTCGTCGAGATAGCGAGTACAAAAGTAACCGCAGCACCCATACCGAGAGATGTATCTACTTTCTTAGAAACGCCTAGGAAAGGACAGATACCCAAGAATTGCGAAAGAACAACGTTATTAACGAAGACCGCAAAGATGAAGAGTATAAGATAATAAGTCATATTACTTCTTCTTGATTACATTAGAGATAGCGATAAGATAGCCCAACACAACGAATGCACCAGGCGCAAGCACGAAGAGCAAAGCTCCATAATGCTCAGGGAATATAGTCATGCCGAAGAACTTACCCGTACCAAGCAGTTCACGCACCATACCTAGTAGCGTAAGTGAGCAAGTAAAGCCTAGCCCAATACCTACACCATCAAGGGCAGAGTGAGCGACACCATTCTTAGCGGCGACAGCCTCTGCACGACCAAGTACAATACAGTTTACCACAATCAAAGGAATAAACAGCCCTAGACTAGCATACAGACTAGTCATATAGGCCTGCATCACCATTTGCACTACAGTCACAAAGCCTGCAATAACCACAATGTAACATGGAATACGCACCATATCAGGCACGAGATTTTTGATAAGAGAGATAGCTGTATTCGCACAGATTAGTACAAACATCGTCGCTAGCCCCATCGCTAGACCGTTAGATGCTGAGCTTGTAGTAGCCAATGTAGGACACATACCGAGGAGCAACACAAAAGTTGGGTTCTCGGTAATAATCCCGTTGCGTATAATATCTAGAGGTTTCATATCAATTCTTGTCTTGAGCTTGTTTGAAGGCTTCGTAACCACGAGTGAGCGCATCGAGGAATGCACGGCTACTAATAGTCGCAGCAGTGATGGCATCGACCTTGCCCCCATCTTTCTTTACTTTAAGAGGCATTTCTTGTACTAGATTAACGCCCCTTACATCTTGAATACTTCCCGATGTCTTAGCAGGGGTATGAAACCATTCGGGTATTTTAGAGCCAAGTCCAGGCGTTTCACTAATGTTCAGTACAGAGTAATCAATGAGCTTACCTTGTATATCTACGCCCATCATCAGTTCGATGAGTCCATTAAAGCCTGCCTTTGTATTAGTTTCAATAGCATAACCCACGAGCTGACCTCCTTTCTTTGCAGGATAAACTACCAAAGAATCGCCTGCCGCAAGGGCGACCTTGAAAGTCTCTTCGTAAGGGTTATTATCAAACTGAGGCGTAACAGCCTTAATAGCGGCTATCTTATTCTTAACCTGAGCTTCTTCGATAGGTCCTTTAGTCGCATCATTGAGAAAAGCCAAGATAGCAGCCACTAAGGTACATATCCCTACTAAAGAGAGCACCATATTAGGTAATGTAGATTCGAGCTTCTTCATAGTTATCTATCTCCAAAGTGTTTAGGGGAAGTGTACATATTGATGAGCGGCGTAAATCCATTCATAATAAGGATAGCGAAACTCATACCTTCTGGATACGCGCCAAAAGAACGGATAATCACCGTAAGCATACCGATTAGACAGCCATAAATAAGTTGTCCGCTCTTCGTCATCGGGCTAGAAACATAGTCCGTTGCCATAAATACCGCTCCAAGCATCATACCACCTGTAAGCAAGTGATAGTATGGTGCAACAAAGTGAGTAGGGTCTATTAGGTAAATAACCGAAGCTGTCACCAAAGCACTGACAAGGATTGATACTGGTATATGCCAAGTGATAACACGCTTATAGAGCAAATAAATCAAGCCTAAGAGCAGTGCAGCAGCACTTATTTCACCAAGCGAACCGGGGTTAAGACCGATAAACAGATTCCATGCTGAAGGCAAATCACTTAAAGATACGCCCGGCGCACCATTGAGTACTCCCTTCATAATGCCTAGAGGAGTAGCACCAGTAGTCGCATCTGTATAGCTCATCAGCTGACCCGTAGTAGGCCAAGTAGTCATCTGTGCAGGATAAGCAATAAGCAAGAACACACGACCAACAAGAGCGGGGTTAAAGATGTTACCGCCCAAGCCTCCAAAACTCATCTTCCCTACTCCGATAGCTACAACTGCTCCGATAGCCACAATCCACCAAGATAGATTACTTGGCACATTCATAGCTAGGAGTAAACCCGTTATCAAAGCCGAGCCATCAGTAAGGCTGTTATAATCTTGCTTATAGAGGTACTTAGCAATAAGCCACTCTGTAAGTGCGCAGAAGCCTATTGACACAAGGATAACGATAAGCGCACCTAGCCCAAACTGCGACAGACCGACAAGGACTGCGGGCAATAGGGCTATTAGCACCGCATACATATTGCGCTCTATCGTGTCGCCACTATGTATATGAGGGGAAGGAGATACAATGAGTCTATCCATATTATTTTCTATTACGAATGATTCCCATAACTTGTTGTTTGCCCATGCGAATGAAATCTAACAGAGGGCGATTACTTGGGCAAGTAAAACTACATGAACCACACTCGATGCAATCCACGATATGACCACGCTCAGCACGCTCCCAATCTTGTTGCTGAGTATCAACCATCAAGAATGTAGGATTAAGCCCCATAGGACATACATTAACGCACTTAGCACAACGAATACAAGCACGCATAGGCTTACGCACGCTCTCCTCTTGGCTTATTAGCAAAATGCCTGACGTACCCTTAGTAACAGGAAGGTCTGCACTCAAAAGTGCTTTACCCATCATAGGACCTCCACCGATAATTTTACCCGTGTTCTCTGGTATTCCTCCCGATGCCTCAATAAGCGTTTTCAATGGAGTACCTATACGAGCCAAATAGTTAGCAGGCTTATCAAGAGATTTACCCGTAACCGTCACGACACGTTCAAGAAGAGGTTTATTCTTCTGTATCGCCTCATACACAGCATAGATAGTACCGACATTCTGCACTACAGCACCCGTAGAGATTGGTAATGCCCCACTCTTAACCTGCTTAGAGAGAACTGCATCAATAAGTTGCTTTTCACCTCCTTGAGGGTACTGTACCTTGAGTGGCATAACCTCGATACCCTTGTACTGGGCGCATAGTCCACTCAGATGTTTAATCGCATCAGGCTTATTATTCTCAACCCCGATAATACACTTATCGACAGAAAGAGCCTTCATCAGGATAGTACAGCCTACTAAAATCTCTTCGCCATGCTCAAGCATAAGTTGGTGGTCGCTCGTCAAGTATGGCTCACACTCCACAGCATTGATAATCAAGACTTCAGCCTTACTTCCCGGAGGAGGAGAGAGCTTGACATGCGTAGGGAATGTAGCACCGCCAAGACCAACGATACCGGCTTCGTTGATTTTATCAATGATTGCCTTAGCATCTAGTGAGCATTCACGCACTAATTCGGGACTGCGGTCAATAGACTCTTCCCAAACATCTTCCTCGGCAACACTTATGATAATAGCAGGCTTTTTATAGCCACTAGCATCAAAAACACTATCTATTTTCGTAACCTTACCGGCTACACTTGAGTAAATATTGGCACTAACGAAGCCACTGCTTTTAGCTATAAGCGTTCCGACCTTAACCTCATCGCCCTTAGCGACGCAAGCCGTAGCTGGTGCTCCTATATGCATACCCAAAGGAATAATGACCTCCTTGGGCAGAGGTGCAGGAACGATTTTGACGCCTGCACTCAGTTTGTTTTCTTTCGGGTGGATACCACCAAGACTAAAAGTTCTCAACATAACTAGTCGTCTATATTGGGATTATGCCTCTGCTGAGGTTGATTCTTCTTTATGTTCGATTACATCATCTAGAGCTGGTGCCGCTTTAGGGGCAACAGGTACATCTGCTGGCTCTTGCTTAGGTGCTGGTGCAGGCTTAGCTACTGCAAGCTTATCTGCTGGCACTTCCTTACGAGGAGGGAAACCAAGCTCGTGAATAGCATGAGTAGGACAAACGCTTACACACTTGCGACAGAGACGACACTTAGTGTGGTCAATATAACTTAGGTTATCAGCCATAGTAATAGCATCAAACTTACACTCCTTGAAACACTTTGAGCAACCAATACAAGCACTCTTACAAGCCTTCGCTGCTACGCCACCCTTATCCTTATTGACACAGCTCACGAAGATGCGTCTATTCTTAGGACCTTTCTTGCGTAGCTCAATAATCGTTTTAGGGCAAGCCTTAACACAAGCACCACAAGCGACGCACTTATCTTCAACGACTTCGGGAAGCAATGTATCCTTATTCATGTGTATCGCATCAAAGCCACAAGCCACGACGCAGTCTCCGTGACCTAGACAGCCCCAACTACAGTCCGTATCTCCCTTATAGAGAGCTGACGCAATACGGCAATTCGCGGCACCATCATAAACGTTTGTACGAGGACGCGCTTCACAAGTACCATTACATCGCACGACAGCAATGAGTGGTTCGGCCGTCGTCGTAGCCATGCCTAGAATATCAGATACCTTATTCATGACAGGTGAACCTCCCACAGGACAGAACAGCCCTTCAAGATTATCACTGCCGACACAAGCCGATGCAAAGGCTGCACAGCCAGGAAAACCACAACCGCCACAGTTGGCTTGTGGAAGTACTTCGCTCACTTCGCCTATGCGTGGGTCTTCGTGGACTTCAAACTTTTTGGAGACCACAAAGAGCAATATCGAGCTTACTAGACCAAGTAGCAATAATACGATAATAGTAGTTGTCATGGAAAATAATATTTCTTATTCCGCTTTAGTGATTTCGAATTGGACAAGACGTCTCAGATAAGGCTCTAAAAGCCTTAGAATACCATAATATATAGCCAAAGCTAAGAACGCATAGAAGATGGACCATAGCTCACCTACGTTCCATAGCGTAATCCCTAGAATAAGGGTAGATAGAAATAGTAAAATAGGTATGACGAAAGATAGGAAAACCGCTATACGACCTATGCTATCACGACCCTCAACAACGACAGTATCGCCTACCTGTAAATGTGGAATATCCTTACGAATCGTTATATCTCGATCCGCACAATCTGTAGAACAACAGAATTCTTTAGCATGGCATCCAGTACAAGCACTTTGCTGTTGG
This sequence comes from Porphyromonas sp., assembly GCA_003640335.1. Classification (GTDB taxonomy): domain Bacteria; phylum Bacteroidota; class Bacteroidia; order Bacteroidales; family Porphyromonadaceae; genus Porphyromonas. Next base: position 161 of record RBKG01000103.1, on the reverse strand, counting down.
ATACGTACTATTACCTCTCCAGGACGCACAGCTCGGACAATGCCGATGCGCCTCTCTATAGTAACCATTTCTTAAGCTTATCGGGGCAATAGTTAATTGCCCATATTATCGTTAATGGGGACAAAAATACGGAATATCTTTGGAAAGGACAAGTTTTTAAT
>RBKG01000157.1 GCA_003640335.1 Porphyromonas sp. | reverse complement strand
AGTCATGACTCCATGCATAAGCAATTACATTATTCAACTTAATAGGAGTCTTTCCATAAGAGTGCTTGAAAGAACTCCATATACAAACTTGCTTACCGAAGCTCTCCACATAGCGAATATAGTGGTCAGCAAAAGAGCGAAACTTCTCACGTAGTTCTTCTGTAGCATTACTATATTCATCAGTACCTATGTTCACACGTTTCCCTCTAAACACTGGAGATTTACCGCTCAAGTATTCTTTGAACAGAGCATCTATAAACTTATATGTCTCGGGCTTGAAGATATCCAAATGGTCAGTATCACAGTCCTTAGAAGCTAACTCAGGCTTATAGTGAGTAAATGCCAAGCAATGTGCTGGCACATCTATTTCAGGAATAATCTCAACGCCTAAAGCCTCAGCCTCTTTCTGCAGGTCTATAAACTCTTGCTTGGTATAAGATGCTCCCTTAGCAGCTAGACCAGGGAACGTAGTACTCTCCAAACGGAAAGCTGCTGAAGTTTTTGCCCAATCTCCACCAAAGTACTGCTTAAAACCATTGTCATTTAGATGTAACTGAAGCGTATTCACCTTGTAATAAGACAAAACCTTGATCAGCTTTCTTAGATAAGACATTGGTATATATTTACGCCCAACATCAAGCATAAAGCCACGAAGAGCATATTGAGGCTTATCAATAGTTTTACCCTTAGGTAAGCCATTAGGGGCACCTTCGGACATTTGCAAGATTGTTCTTGTCGCCCAATATAAACCCTTTGGTTTGTAGGCTGATACCTTGACATACTCTCCAACTTCTAGCTTATAGCCCTCCTCTCCAAGAGAAGCATCGCCATCAAGAGCAAGGACTATATCACCTGCTTTGGCTTTCTTTTGCTCATAAGCCTTCCATGAAAGATTGAGCATGTGATTAAAATCTTCTGCAAACAAAGCTCCAATACGCTTAACTTCAGAAGATTTACTAGACAAGAGTATACGTCCAGAAAGCTTACACACTCCATTACTAGCATCCCAGTTTACAAGCTCTGGAATAACAAATGGTTTTTCATTTTGCTGTGCCCAAGCACACGTTGCATTACCCGAGAGTAAGGCAACACACATCATCGTTAGTAGTCTTTTGTTCATGATAGTTTATGTATATATTCTGATTCTTGGTAGTGTATTCTTTAGGCTAACTTTCTTTAGATTTCTTCCCTTGAAGACGATTTACGATAACTGCAATCGCACCATCACCCGTAACATTGCAGGCTGTACCAAAACTATCCATAGCAATATATAGGGAAACCATCAGAGCTAATTGCTCTTCATTAAAGCCTAGTACAGATTGTAATACCGCCAATGCCGCCATGATAGCTCCACCGGGGACACCAGGAGCAGCCACCATAGTAATGGCTAAGATTAGGATAAATTCCGTAAATAGAGAAACATTATATACGCCCCCACTCATTAGAATTAAAGCTAATGCACAAGATACTATTTTGAGCATACTGCCCGACAAGTGTATCGTCGCACATAAAGGAACGACAAAGGACGCCACATCATCAGAAACGCCATTACGCTTGACCTGAGCTAAGGTTACAGGAATAGTAGCAGCCGAAGATGATGTACCCAAAGCCATAAAATAGGCTGGCAACATATTGGTAAGCAAACGTAAAGGATTACGCTTAGCGACAAGACCAGCCACAACAAACTGGAATAATAGCAAGCCGATATGAAGGATAAAAATGATGCTTATTATCTTGACAAACACCATCAAAACGCCAAAGACCTTTCCACTATAGGACATATCCAAGAAAATTCCATATATGTATAGTGGTAGGACGGGGATAATGACATTAGCAATCAATTTTGAGATAATCTCCTTTAGCTCTTCAATAGCTCTTTTGAGAACTGTTGTCTCTAGACGACTTGCACCAAGACCTATAATGAAAGCCAAAACTAAAGCAGTCATTACTCCCATAACAGGAGGCACATTGATTGAAAAATAAGGAGATAAACTTGAAGCATTATCGCTTAGAGCTTGAAGCCCACGAGCATCAATAAGACTAGGGAAGAACGTTGAGCCTGTGAAGTAAGCTAAATATCCAGAAAAGACTGTTGAACCATAAGCAAGTGCTACAGTCAGCATCAATATAATGCCAGCTCCCTTACCTATACTCGCAATAGCTTCAGCCACAAGAGCTAGAATAATCAGAGGGATAACAAAGTCGAGAAATTCTGAAAACAAAGAATTGAACGTAAAAAAAACACGGCTTAATTCTTCAGGTAACACTTGACCTAAAACAATACCAAGGAGAATGGCAATAAATATGCGAGGCAACAAACCTATTCGGATACTTTTCATATTAACATTCTATTATTTGTCATTTAATTCTCTATGTAAACACAAGTCTAATAAGAAGATACGCATTTCCAATTTCCACAAGAACACATACCTTATTCAGAACCTCAGTTCAATAATTACCCTAAATATAGGACTATTTTAGATAAAAGGAGGAATAGATAGTATAAACTCTATTATAATGGGAATTATATATTATTATCTTTGTGGTATAATTTATTGTTTCATTGATGTTTATTTATGCAGGATTTAGAAATCGTAGGAGCTAAAGTTCATAATCTTAAAAATATAGACGTTCATATCCCTCGATACTCCCTTACTGTTTTTACAGGTCTTAGTGGCAGTGGAAAGAGTTCATTAGCGTTTGACACTATTTTCGCCGAAGGACAAAGAAGATACATTGAGACTTTTAGCTCGTACGCTAGAGGATTCCTCGGAGGTGGCATGGAACGCCCCGATGTAGAGTCTATACAAGGATTAGGCCCAGTTATCTCAATAGACCAGAAAACCACAAATAGAAATCCACGTTCGACAGTAGGAACAGTCACAGAGGTCTATGACTTCTTCCGCCTTCTCTATGCCCGTGCCGGTTTAGCTATATCATATCTATCGGGAGAGCCTATGGTTCGTTATACAGAGGGACAAATCCTTGATTTGCTTCTGCAGAAATACAACGGACGCAAGATTTATTTCCTTGCACCCGTCGTTAAGCAACGCAAAGGACACTACAAAGAGCTTTTCGAGCATCTGCGCAAGAAAGGATATCTATCTGTGCGTGTTGATGGCGAATTGCAAGAGATAAGCTACGGCATGCGCCTAGACCGTTATAAAATCCATAGCATAGAGGTACAAACTGATAAGCTTAAAATCGACGAAAGTCAGCGTGAGCGCATCAGCACAAGTCTATCACTTACCCTTAAAGAAGGTAAGGGCATGATGATGATCATGGATGCGGAGACTAAAGAAATCGCTCACTATAGTCGTAATCTCATGTGTCCTAAAACGGGATTAGCCTATAATGACCCTGCACCACACAACTTCTCATTCAATTCACCTAATGGGTACTGCCCTTGCTGTCGTGGATTAGGGGAAATAAGTATTATGGATAGAAGCAGTGTCTTCCCTAATCCTAAACTAAGCGTTGCCAATGGAGGAATTGCTCCCATAGGCAAACTCAAAAAGAATATCCTTGGACAACAAATCGAGCAATTATTCAGACGTCATGAAACTAAACTTGACACCCCAATAGAGCGTCTTAATGAGGAACTAATCCAAGAAATCCTCTATGGGTCTGATGAGGAAATGCTTGTAGAGACAAATAGCTATACAGGAAGTAAACCTATACTTATTCGCTATAATGGTCTTGCCGAACATTTGAGCGAGCTAAGCGGAGAAGAACTCCCTTCGAATGCTGAAAAGTTCGCTAGACAATTCATGACGAACAAAGAGTGTCCCGAATGCCATGGACAAAGACTCAATAAAGAAGCCTTACACTTCTTCATCGATGGTAAGAATATCGGCGAAGTTGGGCAAATGGAATTAACCTTACTGAGTACATGGCTTTCGGATATCGAGGAACGCATGCTCAAGCACCAAAGAGCAATAGCAAGCGAAATTCTTAAAGAAATACGTAAGCGCATTAGCTTCTTACTTGATGTTGGGCTTGGCTACCTCTCAATGAATCGCTCCGCAGCTACTCTATCTGGTGGAGAGAGTCAACGTATACGCCTTGCTACTCAAATAGGCACTCAACTTGTGGAGGTCCTCTATATCCTTGATGAACCAAGTATTGGTCTTCACCAAAGAGATAACATTAAATTGATAAACTCTCTCAAAAAGCTCCGAGACCTTGGCAATACCATTATCGTCGTTGAGCATGATAAGGATATGATGCTTGAGGCTGACCATATCATCGATATGGGACCCAAAGCAGGTCGCTATGGCGGTGAGGTTGTATTCATGGGCTCTCCTCAAGAGATGATGAAGGGCAAAAGCATCACCTCTCAATATATCAGCGGAGAGATGTCCATCGAAATTCCTCAAGAACGTCGCTCCGGTAATGGAACAAAACTAAGCATAGTAGGAGCTAAAGGCAATAATCTCAAAGATGTATCTGTAGACATTCCTTTGGGTACCTTTACTTGCGTTGTAGGCGTATCAGGCAGTGGCAAAAGCACACTAATTAACCAAACCCTCTACCCTGCCCTAAGTCAAAAGCTTTATGGCAGCCTACAAGAGCCTCTAGAAGTGGAGCGCATTGAAGGCTTAGAATTGGTAGATAAAGTTGTATCTGTAGACCAAGCTCCTATTGGACGTACTCCAAGAAGTAACCCTGCGACCTATACAGGAGTATTCTCAGATATTCGTAATCTTTTTGTCGGATTGCCTGAAAGTAAGATGAGAGGATACAAGCCTGGTCGCTTTAGCTTTAACGTTTCAGGTGGTCGTTGTGAGACCTGCAAAGGGAACGGCTACAAAACTATTGAGATGAACTTTCTACCCGATGTATATGCACCATGCGAAGTTTGTCAAGGGAAACGTTACAACAGAGAAACATTAGAAGTTCGTTTCAAGGGTAAAAGTATCGCTGATGTCCTAGAAATGACTATTAACCAAGCAGCAGAATTCTTTGAATCTATTCCTCCTATCCACAAAAAACTTGTTACCTTACAAGAAGTCGGTCTCGGCTACATTAAGGTAGGGCAATCATCGACAACACTTTCAGGCGGAGAGAGTCAGCGCATCAAGCTTGCAGGCGAATTATCCAAAAGAGACACTGGAAAAACAGTATATATATTAGACGAACCCACGACAGGACTACACTTCGAAGATATACGCATTCTAATAGGAATACTTCAGAGATTGGTTGAACGTGGCAATACAGTCATCGTAATAGAACATAACTTAGATATTATCAAATGTGCAGACTACCTCATCGAGATTGGACCTGAAGGAGGTAAAGAAGGTGGTCTCCTCGTTTATCAAGGGAAACCTGAAGGATTAACTAAGGTCCAGAATAGCCCTACAGGTGTATTTCTTAAACATGAACTCAAATAAACATCTATCAAATGGAAACGAATAAGATTAGTAGACTTTCAAATAAAGTTTGCCCCGAAGGCATGAGCATTGAGGAGTGGCAAATAGCATTAAGACGGGAGCAAGCCGCCCTCTCTAGTTTTACTGTTGAGCATCTCGATGATAACCGCATTTGGGGTGATTACATCGTACTATCAGGCAGTAGTCGTTACAAGGTTGCCTTTAGAGGAGTTTGTAGTGACCGCAACTTCTGCTCATGCTTAGACTTTAGAACCAATGGTCTCGGTACATGTAAGCATCTAGAAGCCGTTACTCTTCACTTACAGAAAGACGTACCTGGCTACCCTTGGGCAGGTCTTAGCTATACTCCTAACTACACCTCCGTATATGTTAGCTACAAAGGAGGACGTAGCATACGCATGCGTATAGGGAGCGACAAGTCAGTGGAATTCCTAAGAGTTTACAATCAGTATTTCAATGAAAATGGGGTACTACCTAAGGAGAACTATCACTTACTAGGAGAAATACAGCAGATTTGTAGCGAAATATCTCCTAACTTCCGTATGTACGATGACGTTCTAGACTTTGGCGCAGAAATGGGACGTCTTCGCGCATGGCAAGAATCTTTGGAAGAGGCTTTCGTGGACGAACGTATTCCACTAAATCAGTTAGGAACAAGAATGAATACTGATGCTCTAGAGAAAGCATTATACCAACTATGCTACGCATCAGATAGCCTCGTTGTTGCCCCCAAAAGTCCTGTTGCCATTCACTTAGTTGCTCGACTAGCTGAAGAGGTTTACGAAGGAGAAGGTCGCCCTCAACCAGGTTATATTATAGTAGATACAGAGGCTGAGCGTAAGCAATGGAAGACGATATTAAGTAAATATGAGTATTTCAGTAGTTTAGCGATTGACGTATTACTCCCTAGCGAACTCGTTAGCATTGCTAGCAACTCACATCCGACTGTGTCCTTTGTTTGGGTTGATAATGCTCGATGCCTCAAAGATTGGCAAAATTCTCTGTCACATGCCCTCAAGAAACTATCAATAGGGCATCTTTACATGCGTCTTGAAACTCTTTGGGGGCTAGGTCCTATACAGCTATCCTCTATAATGCAACATATAAATCCCTTTGTTATGGGGCCTTTATATCATTTTGTTCATACCTACCGCCACGCATTCCCTCTCAAGGATGACGGCAGTAATCTCCCTAAAGAAATTGCTGACAGAGTATGCTTCTTACCAGAGATGGACCAGTATTCAGCAAATTCTAGTCGTATGAGCTCTCCACTAGCCGCACAAAGTATAGACCTAAGCGGCATGAATAGCGAAGAACTCGTAGAGCATCTATTGTCTTGCTTCATTGCTATAGCTCAAGACCCTAGGGCAGTCGAATTACTGAAAAATAAACTTTCTAAATAGTACTTTTCCTTTTACTGCTTTACTCAAGCAACATAAATGTCTGATACAATCCAAACAAATTATCTTGACCAGTTAAATCAGCCTCAAAGAGAAGCTGTTGAGTACAATGATGGGCCTGCACTTGTCCTAGCTGGAGCTGGTAGCGGAAAGACCCGTGTCCTCGTTTATAAGCTACTTCATCTCGTTAATTTGGGTTATAACCCAAGTCGCCTAATGGCATTAACCTTTACCAATAAGGCTGCTCGAGAAATGCGCTCTCGTATAGCACAACTTATTGGTAGAGATGCGTACAAGCTTCAGATGGGGACATTCCACTCCATTTTTTTGCGTATACTGCGTGAGCATGCTCATCTACTAGGTTACACGTCAGACTTAGTTATCTATACGACTGACGATACTAAATCTAAGCTCAAGAAGATTATCAAACTTCTTAATTTAGATGATAAAGTCTACAAAGAGGGCGTTGTACACAACAGAATATCTAGAGCAAAGAATAACCTTAAGACTGCTCACGGCTACAAGATGGATGCTGAGCAGTTAAAGCTTGATGCCAAAGCTAATATCCCAAGAGTCTACGATATTTATGAGCATTATGAGCGCGAACTTAAGCAATCTAATGCCATGGATTTCGATGACTTACTCCTACAAACAAATATTCTATTTAGGGATTACCCCGAAGTCCTTGCTTTGTGGCGTGAACGTGTGGACTACCTACTTATTGACGAGTATCAGGATACCAACTTTGCGCAATACATGATAGCAAGATACCTAATGATAGATAAGGGTAAGATATTTGTCGTAGGGGACGATGCTCAAAGTATTTATTCCTTCCGTGGGGCAAATCTTGAAAATATGCTACGCTTTGAGCAGATTTTTAAGGGAACACGAGTCTTTAAGCTAGAACAAAATTATAGGTCTACACAAACGATTGTTCAGGCAGCAAAGCATGTCATTGCTCGCAATCAAAACCAATTACGCAAGGATGTCTTCTCATTAGGCGATATCGGGGAGCCTATTGAATTGCATGAGGCTGAGAACGGAGAAGCAGAAGCATCATGGGTAGTCCGTACAATCAAGAATATAGCTTTCAAAAGGAAGATTGACTACGACCAATTCGCTGTACTCTACCGCACAAATATGCAAAGCCGTCTGTTAGAGCAGAAGCTTCTCTCCAGCGGTATCCCTTTCCGAATATGGGGCGGGCGTTCATTCTTTGATGCTAAGGAAATCAAAGATGTACTAGCCTACTTCCGACTAATGGTCAATGAGCGTGATGATGAGGCTATGTACAGAATCATCAACTACCCTAAGAGAGGTATCGGGGACACAACTATCCTAAAGCTTAAGCAAGCCGCTATGCTTAGGAAAATCAGTGTCATGGAACTGATTCGAGAGCCAGAGGCTTATGACTTAGACTTCAACAAAGGAACTCTCTCTAAATTAAAAAACTTCTCCTTACTTATCGATGATATGAGAGAGAAGTGCCGAGAGGGAGGTGACTTCTACAAACTCTGCGAATGGCTCATCAACACTTCGGGTATCCCCACAGAACTGCTCCTAGACCAAACACCCGAAGGCAAGGGGCGCCGTGATAATATCCAAGAATTCCTATCCGGAGTAGACGAGTATGCCCGACACACCTTAGAAGAAGGCGAAGAACCTCACCTCGCCCATTATCTTAGTGAGATTTCTTTGATGACCGACCAAGATAATTCTGCTGATGAACAAGAACCCAGCGTAACCCTAATGACAGTGCATGCAGCTAAGGGTTTGGAGTTTCCTCATGTCTTTATCGTTGGTCTAGAGGAGCAACTATTCCCCTCGGCTATGAGTAGCGAAATACATGAACTTGAGGAGGAACGAAGATTATTCTACGTAGCGATAACACGAGCAGAGGAAACTTGTCATATAGGCTATGCTAAAGAACGCTTTCGACATGGTAAAACCGAATTTTGTCGTCCTAGCCGTTTCTTAAAAGAGTTACCCGAGGACTTGCTCAAACGCAATGCTGCCGCTAGTGACACTCTGCGTTACCGTGAAAATAAATGGGGCAATAGTCGAGATATTGCAGATAGTATTCCATCTAGCTTCAGCAAACAAGACTTTATGCCCTCAAGCAGTAGTCCTGCTCAGCGCAGAGTATTCCTCGGTCGCAGAGAAAGTGATACTCCAGAACCACAACACGAACGCACCGGTAATCTACGAGTAGGAGGACGTGTTGCCCACCCTCGTTTTGGTGAAGGCATCATCAAAGTTCTCGAAGGTCAAGGAGAAAATATCAAGGCTACCGTTCTATTTGATGAAGATGGTCAGGAGCGTAAGTTATTACTCCGCTTTGCTAATCTCCAAGCCTTAGACTAGAACTTCAAGTATTCTTATTACGAAAGACCTGCCTAGGAGATTGTTACTCCTAGGCAGGTCTTTTTGTATAGTCTCATCAGTATGTACGCACAAATACAAAAGTACTTACGCGTAAACACTTCAGTAAGTACACGTACTTATTTCAGTGAGTACACGTACTTAAGTTCAGCACTCACGTGTAGTTTTTGCAGACTACACGTGTAGTCTGTACAAACTTCAGCCGTAGTCTGCACAAACTTCAGCTGAAGTCTCCAGAATTATTCAAGAGTAAAAGTAACTCTTACCTCAGACTCAATAGTTTCTTCTCCCGTAGGGATTACAGAACCTTTAGTTGCTTCGTAACCTCCGAGCATAACAGACTTAGCTTGGAGAGGACGTATCTTGTTGTAACGCTTAACAGCTACATCCCCACTATGTTCTTCAGTAATTACCAAGACCTTGCCCAGCCTTCTAC
>RBKG01000253.1 GCA_003640335.1 Porphyromonas sp. | reverse complement strand
GACTTGTTGCCTCTGTAATATAGAGCATGCACTGCCCAATAGCCTCAAGAGCAAGTTCAATGAAATGAGGAACGCCCCCAAGAGTAGCACAGAGATAGGCTATTAGACTGAGCCAAATAAAAGGTACAGATAGGAGCGTTAGCGGTACGGAGGTGAAAATAAAGCCGAGGCTGATGTAGCCAAATAGATGCCAGCTCAAGGGCAGGACAATGACTTCGGCTGCGAGGCAAATCGTCAGACTGCTCCATAATGTTCTAAGTATTCTTTGTCTTAGCGTGCCGACGCTCAAAAAGAAAGGTTTGTAGAAAAGAAGGATACCCACGACAGCGCCATAGCTGAGCCATAGTCCCCAGCGGAAAAGGTCGCTAGGGCTAAAGATAAGCTGTAAGAATAGGCTACTTGCAAGTATATTGATGCTGTTGCGCTCTCTGTCAAGTATTTTGCTCAAGAGAAAAAGACTAAGCATGATGGCTGCCCTCTGTGTGGCTACATTCATGCCGACAAAGGCTGTGAATAGCCATGCCGATAAGATTAGGAGGGCAAAGTAAAGTTTACGATGAAGCCTAAAGGGCTTGAGTAGCCACTGCATCGCCAAGATAATAACGCCAAGATGAAAGCCACTAACGGCAAGAAGATGCGCAGCTCCACTGAGGGCAAAGTCTTGTCTGAGTGAGTCGTTTGCTTCGTTGTGGGGGAGGTAGCCTAGACTCATGCCTGCCATAAGATGCTGTACTTCGGGCGATAGCTGGCTCTTCCGCATCTGTGTGATACATTGCTCTCGTAGCCCGATATGTTCGGTCTCTTGTTTGCGTTGTACCCCTCTTATGCCGGCATAGGTATAGCCTATGCTTACGAGCGTGCTGCTTAGGGCAAGATAAAAGATGTATTTCCTAATGATTGCCCACCATAGATTTTGCTTACGAAGATTGATGAAGGAGAGGATAAAAAGAAACGCTCCACAGCTAAGCCCGACGAGGGCAATGCTGTGGAGCGTGGTGTATCTGTAGGCACAAATGCCAAGAACAAAGGGTAATAATCCTTTTAATGCAGGTGTTTCACTTAGCGAGAGAGGGCGCATAAGTCTGCAATAGCCTGCTTAGGGTCGGAATGACCGAAGACGTAACTTCCGGCTACGAGTACATCTGCGCCTGTAGCGACGAGGGCAGGGGCTGTGCTAGCGTTTACGCCTCCGTCTATTTCGATGAGGCACTTAGCTCCGCGTTCGTCTATAAGCCTACGCAGGCGACTAACTTTATCTAGAGTGCGAGGAATGAATTTCTGTCCGCCATAACCGGGATTAACGCTCATAAGAAGTACCATATCTAAGTCTTCGATGATGTCGGTCAGCACTTCGATAGGCGTACTTGGGTTAAGCGTAACAGCCGCTTTCATGCCAGCGTCTTTGATGGCATAGATAGCGCGGTGCAGATGTGTTACAGCTTCTTGGTGAACGTTCATCGTGTCTACCCCGAGCTTTGCAAGTTCGTTCACGAACTTCATAGGGTTCTCAATCATCAGATGAACATCGAGTTTCTTCTTGAGTATGGGGGCAATGGCTTCTAGTATGGGGAAGCCAAAGGAAATGTTAGGGACGAATACACCGTCCATAACGTCTATATGTAGCCATTCGGCTGCACTCTCATTTATCATGTGTATGTCGCTCTCAAGGTTGAGAAAGTTTGCAGAGAGAAGCGACGGAGATACTATTGTGCTCATTGGATTTGTCTTATATGCTACGAGCCAGATTGCGTAGGTTCGTGAGCGTTTGTTGATGGCGTGCAGACTGCACGTCTAAAAATGAAGAATTATTTTGACCGAACTGAGCGTAATAATTGGGGTAATAATCTGTCATAGGCATTGATTTTATTAAGTCTTTATTATCCCAACGATTAGCCTTATTTGTTTAGTATAAGTATTGTCAATTTAGTTAAGAATGCTGCTCTAGGCCATAGCCTGAATTGTGTGAATAATGCCCATAATACCAGTTACTAGATATTTGGCAGCAATGGCAATCAAGATAACCCCAAAGAATTTGCGCAAGATGTAGGAACCTTGTTTGCCGAGGAGTCGCTCAATTTTATCCACATAGCGCAGGGTGATGTAAATAAGACCCATATTTAGAGCGACGCTAATAAGCAAATTGATATTGGCAATCCCTTGGTTCTGCAGGTTAAGTAGGGTTGTGAAGGCTGCAGGTCCAGCGAAGAGGGGAAAAACAAGGGGAATAATTGTTGCATTAGAAGAAGCTCCTTCTTCCTTGAATATCTCGATGCCGAAAGTCATTTCCCACGCCATAGCCATAAGGATTAAGCCCCCAGCGACCCCGAAGGACGATATATCAACACCTAATTTAGACAGAACGGCTTCACCTGCGAAGAGGAAGAGTAGAAGTACTAGTCCGGAGTAGAGGGCGACCTTTGGCGTGCTGTATTCTTGTCCGCGCCCCCTTAGCTGTAGGATAATGGGTATAGCCCCAAGTATATCGATGGTAACGAAGAGCGGAGAGAATGATTTGATAATCTGCTCTAAGCTAAGATGAGTAAGTCCGTTAGTGAAGTCGGTAAAAAATGTCATACTTCTATTGTTATAGTC
>RBKG01000014.1 GCA_003640335.1 Porphyromonas sp. | reverse complement strand
CGCATTCTGCAAAGCCCCACCAAAGAACAAGTAAAACTTGTCCTTTGGGAGACCGCCCAGCGGTCTCTTTAGAGTCGGAAACTGCTTGAGCCAATGAGATTGCCATCAGCGAAGATGCGCAGTTTATATGTTCCACTCTGTAGACTCTCTTCCACTGGCCAATACATCGAAACAGCTGTTTCTTCTCCATTGTACTCAATCTCTCTGCGGATAGAATAAGGTATGCTCTTGCCCTCAAAACTGAAATTGCCTGAGTTGCCCTTGAGCATCACTTCTTCATCAGGGCGCGTAAGCCTAATATAGAATGTCTTCTTACCGACAGCCGCTGTAACATTCTTAGCTACGTGGAAACTGATTTGTAGGTTCACAATCTTATCAATCTTCTTAGCCTGCTTGCCCTTCTTGTCCATAGGGAGAACGCTGATAGCTGTAGCATCTAGTTTGGCGGCTAGATTAACACGGCTTGTAAGTTCGCTCTTCTCGCTGGATAACTGCTGTACAGTGCTTTGAGATTTATTGTAACTCTCCTTCACGGAGGCATTCTCAGCTCTAAGCCTTTCATTAGTAGCTTGTAGCGAGTCAATCTGTACAACGTATGTACGCAATACCTTGCGGAGGGTACTTACCTCACGTGTTAAGGCGGCTATGCGTTCGGCACTAGCGGCTTTGGTGTTCTTAAGTTCGTTTTGTAGACGGTCTACCTTAGCTCGCTCATTGAGTAGCTGAGCGACAAGGCTATCCGTACCGATTTCAAAACTATTCTCGCCATCGCCCACCTTGATTTTGTTGTACTGCGTTTTGTATTCTTCGGCAAGCATAGCTAGCTCTTCTTGCATAGCTTCTGTTTGAGCCTTAGTAAAGGCTTCTTTCTCGGCTACAAGTCCTGCACGCTCTTGCTTGAGTAGAAGGTAAAAGCCTAGAGAGAGCGCAATGACCACGGCAAGCACCGTGAGGATAACATATTTAATTTTCATATAGATGATTGTATTCTATTGGTTGAGCAAAACGAAGTGTCCCCCTTTCCATTGGTACTTTTTGTGAGGGATAGCCTCAATGAGCTTTCTATCCGCTTCACGTGTGGCATCGCTAAGTAGCGTAGGAGTGCTGACGGATACTTCTAAGCGACCCTGAGGAGCCCATTTGTAAACGAGGTAAAGGGGATAGAGGAGTTGCTCTAGGCGAGCACGGTCGGTAGCCGACATAGAGGCAGGGATAAAGTCAGAGGCTTGGGGAGCTGAGAAGACAGCATTACTATCCTTAATCTCTTCCCACGAGGGTGTGTAGAACTGCAATGCACTGTCTCCGATAGGCGTATTGACCGTGCGAATCAGAGCAAGCAGTGGCGTTCCATTAGGAAGAGGGAGTAAGCGCAATGACCATTGCCCTGAAGCCGATGTCTTAAGGCTAAGCAAATCCTTCTCCACAGCAAGGAGCTCAAGCTCCTCGTATATGCGGTGAGGGAGCTTGATGAGCGCAAGGCTGTCAAGGACATTTAGTACCAAATCTTTGTCTTCACTAGCAAACTCAGGAGATGTTTCCCAATAGGGGCGTGTCTCTGTTTGGGCAGACAGCGTATGGGGTAGACCTACAAGGGTGCAAGCGAAGAGGAGTAGAAGGAAGAGTTTCTTCATAATGAGTTTACTTGATAGCTTCGCGTATGCGTACGAGTCTCTCTAGCATAGGCTCAAGGAGGTCAAGCTGTAGCATATTAGCGGCATCACTCTTGGCGATTTGTGGCTCAGGGTGAGTTTCGAAGAATAGTCCATCAGCGCCCACAGCTATAGCCGCACGTGCAATCGTTTCAATCAGTTCGGGCTTACCTCCCGTTACACCACTTGCTTGATTAGGTCTTTGTAGGGAGTGCGTAACGTCCATAACGACAGGGTAGCCGGTAGCCTTCATCGCTGGGATATTCGTAAAGTCCACAACGAGGTCACTATAACCGAAGCTATTACCACGTTCGCAAAGGATTACTTGCTCGTTACCGCAGTCAATGACCTTGCGTGCAGCGTGTTCCATACCGCTAGCACCTAGGAATTGTCCCTTCTTGATATTAACCATTTTACCTGTACGAGCTGCCGCCGCGATGAGGTCTGTTTGACGGCAGAGGAAGGCTGGTATTTGAAGGACGTCCACATACTCAGCAGCCATCGCCGCTTCTTGAGTCTCGTGTATGTCTGTTACCACGGGGCAACCAAACTCTTCTCTTACCTTGGCTAGTATCTTAAGTGCCTTGATATCACCAATGCCTGTGAATGAGTCTACACGAGAGCGATTAGCTTTGCGGTATGAGCCTTTGAAGATGTATGGGATATTCAGACGTTCTGTAATCTTGGCTACACGCTCGGCAATGTGTAGAGCTACTTGCTCATCTTCGATACAGCAAGGGCCAGCCATTAGAAAGAAATTAGGTCCAGCTGTTAGGTCTTTGTAGGTAATCATATTTTTAGGGTGTATTTTTTATTCTGTTATTTAATCTAGTTCTCCTAGTTGCATCTTGGATAAGGCTCTGCGTATGCTGTCATAGGGATAGCCTCGGTACATCGCAAAGCGTACGAGTTGTTCTCTTTTCTTATGCTCTGGGTCTTGGGCTTTGAGTGAGC
>RBKG01000192.1 GCA_003640335.1 Porphyromonas sp. | reverse complement strand
CGTATTATGTACTACCTTTGTAGCCATTAAATAATTAGCAATGAGTAAACCCGAATTATATCCGCATAACTTTGAATCCAAGATAGGTTTTTCTTCAATAAGAGAAGAATTGCTTGGATATTGCTCAAGCGCTCTTGGGCAAAGTATCATTCAGAATATCGAAGCGACAAATGACTATGCACTCATAGTTAAGAGCTTGTCTGAGGTTCGAGAAATGATTAATCTTATTTCTTCAGCAAGTGTACTACCTTCGCTTCAGTTAGTTGATTGTAGGCAGTTATTGCATGAGTTACGTCCTGGAGGCTCATTCTTAGAGGAAGAAGCTCTAGTTGATTTGCGACATATGCTTATTGCTCTGCATGATTTGCATAAGTTCTTCACAGAAACAAGCACAGAGGGAGATAGGCAAGATGAAAGCTTGAGTTATGTTTATCCTTCCTTGAGTAAACTCTATTTTGACGCTCCTACATTTCCCAAGATTGAGCAAGCTCTAACGTCTTTGCTTGATGCCGAGGGGAAAATAAAAGATACAGCAAGCAAAGAACTTAGGCGTATACGACAAGAACTCAGAGAATGTGAACGCAGTTTGTCCGGAATGCTCGCTCGTATAGTGAGTAATGCCCGCAAAGAGGGTTGGATAGATTTGGATGTTCAGCCCGCAATGCGTGATGGTCGTTTGGTAATCCCAGTTCAACCTCAGCATAAAAGGCGCATTAAGGGTATTGTGCATGATGAGAGTGCCACGGGTAAGACCGTCTACATAGAACCCGTGGAGATGGTTGAAGCCAATAATCGCATACGTGAATTGGAGGGGGAAGAACGTCGTGAGATTATACGTATTCTTATTGAGATTGCAAATAAATTACGTCCAAATATAACGCATCTATTAAGAGCCTATGAGCTCCTTGCTTATACTGATGCGATATTGGCTAAAGCTCGTTGGGCAAGAACCTATGAAGCAATCAGTCCCGCTATTGTAGATAGTCCACATCTAGAGTGGTATTCTGCGCGCCATCCTTTGCTCATGCATAGTCTTAAAGCACAAGGGCGCGAGGTTATTCCACTAGATATTAAACTAACAGAAGATGAAGGACGATTGCTGATTATCAGTGGTCCAAATGCTGGGGGAAAGTCTGTTTGTTTGAAGACGGTAGGCCTACTTCAGTACATGATTCAGTGTGGCCTGCCTATTCCTATTGGCGAAACATCAACTGTAGGCATATTTAATCACTTCTTTATTGATATTGGCGATGAACAAAGCTTGGAAGATGATTTGAGTACTTATAGCTCTCACCTCAAGAATATGAAGCACTTTGATAGGTATTCAGATGATAAGACACTTATTCTTATTGACGAATTTGGGGGAGGGACAGAACCAACAATAGGTGGTGCTATTGCTCAAGCATTGCTACATCGTTTCAATGAAAGTAGAGCTTATGGCGTTATTACGACGCACTACCAAAATCTTAAGAACTTTGCTGAAGATACAGACGGTCTGATAAATGGGGCTATGCTCTATGATAGGCATGAGATGCGTCCTCTATTCAAATTGTCAATAGGGCGTCCAGGTAGTTCGTTTGCTATTGAGATAGCAAGGAAGATAGGTCTTCCTGAGGATGTAATCGCTGAGGCTAGTGAGATTGTGGGTAGTGAGTACATCGATATGGATAAGTTTTTGCAGGACATTATCCGCGATAAACGATACTGGGAAACTAAGAGACAGAGTATTCGTAAGGAAGAAAGAACCCTGCAAGAAGCTGCTGCTCGCTACACGATAGAGGCTGAAGAAACGGAGAGGCAGAGAAGAGCAATTCTAGCTGAAGCAAGGCAAGAAGCACGCAAAATCGTTGATGAGGCTAATGGTCGCATCGAACGCACTATTAAGGAAATTCGTGAAGCGGAAGCCGAAAGAGAGATAACTCTAGGTATTCGTCAAAGTCTTAAGGTCTACCAAGAGGAACTTGAAGAAGAGATTGTCATAGACACAAAGGCAAGAGAGAAAGCGCAACGTGAGGTCGAGAAGTTATTGCGTAGGCGAGAACGAAAGCAAAAGGGCGAGAAGTCCGGGCAGAGTGAAGCCGAGGTTGCACAGCACTTCCGTGTAGCGACAAAATTAGCCAAACGAGAAGAGCAAAAAGATACGACCTTTAAGGTCGGTGATTATGTGCGTTTGGACGGACAAAAAACTGTTGCGTCTATTATTAGTCTTAATGCTAAGGACGCGACTATTGCTTTGGGTATGATTAAGATGACTGTTACTTTGGATAAACTTAGACCTGTAAGTGATAAAGAAGTAACACGAGTACAGAGTCAGCAGAAGAGTTCAAGTAGTTCTTCATCAAAGTCCGTCATTGACCAAATACACGATAAGCGTTTGCATTTCAAGCAAGATATTGATTTAAGAGGTATGCGTGTGGGGGAAGGTGTAGAAGCTGTACGTTACTACATAGATGATGCTATTCAATTGGGTATATCACGAGTACGCATTCTTCATGGTACGGGTACTGGTGCACTCAAACAAGCTATACGCGAATATCTAAAAACAGTACGTGGAGTTAAGCGTGTTGCAGACGAACATGTAGACTTTGGAGGTGCAGGTATCACCATAGTTGACTTTGCATAG
>RBKG01000164.1 GCA_003640335.1 Porphyromonas sp. | reverse complement strand
CAAAGTATTTTAGACCCAGTAAAACGATTTATTATTGACCCACTAAATGCCCTGGTCGGGTGGGTCATTTTATTTCGCTATTACTTGGTAATATTCTTTGCTTTTATCTTTCTAAGACTCTCTCCAGTTAGTTCTATTTGATATGAGGTATGCACAATTCTATCTAGTACAGCATCTGCCACGGTAGGGTCGCCTATTGCATCATACCAGTTGTCTACAGGAAGTTGAGAAGATATGATAATCGACTTCCTTTCATGCCTATCTTCTATAATATCAAGTAATATAGGACGCTCTTTTGCATCTACAGGTACAAGGAAGGCATCATCGAGGATTAACAAGCGACATCGCTCTATCTTCTTTAGCTCTGTTTCTAACGTTCCTTTGTTCTTGGCAACCTTAAGTGTCCCCAGCAGCTTTGACATGTTAGCATACATCGTTCTAATACCATTTTTACAAGCATGATAGCCTATAGCTGTAGCGATAAAACTTTTACCAGTTCCTGATGAACCAGTAATAAATATATTGCGTCCTTGCTTGATAAAATCAAGTGAGAGTATTCTCTCCATTTTGTTTTGGCTAAGGTTGCGATTGATATTATAATCTATTTGCTCAGGATAGGTTTTATATCTAAACCCTGCTGATTTTATGAGTCTTTCAATGGCTGCTGCAGAACGATAGTCCCATTCTCGAGATAAGAGCCAAGATAAAAAGGCATCTGGTGTCATCGTATCTGCAATTGTAGTTGTTAGACTTTCTTCAAAGGCAGTTGCCATACCCGTAAGCCTCATTCTATGCATTAAATCAAGAGATAACTGATTCTTATCCATTTCTTGCACAATAGGTGCTGTCTTATTATTATTTAGTTCCATAGTTGTTTACTTTAATTGTTTGCTATTATTGGATAATTGCTTTGAGAAATAATCCTTGCCTCGTATGTTCTTATGAGTTTTTGGTTTATATTCAGGAGATAGCTCCATATTATCTTCATCCATAGATATATAGGGAGCATCATCACCCTTCTGTAGTATATCCTTTATCTCATTATAGCCATAGCGTCGTCCTTCCGAGGCACAGTTACAAGCTGCTACTAGACGAGCCATGCCATACTTCTTCTCCAGCGACATGATACCACGGCAAGAGCGGAAGGCTTTTGGTGGATATTTCATCTGCGTAGCGACTTCCTTGAGATAAAGCAGAAGGATGTTGTCTATTTGCCCTGCCCGTTGATATATTTCCTCCAAATCCTTTTCAAAGCTACCATGATGACCAGGAAGATTATGTGCATCTTTCTGTGAGTAGGTATAGGGAGTATCATCTCGCTGATGGATGGTAACTAACTTTAACCCATAGTAGATTTGAACATTGTCATTATCGTAAATAAGCTCCATACGTTTGCCGATATACTCTGTTGGAACACTATAACTATGCTTTCTTAGCATAACGAAGCTATTAGCCATGACAGTAGCAGACTTTCTAGACTTCATCTGATAGCGAGCGGTAGGAAGAGGACGAAGAAAATCTTTTTCCATTTCCTCAAATAGTTCTTGACGGGATTCCTTACGCCCACTCAATCTACGGCTGTTAAATGCTTCTAAAGATGTGCGTATAGCAACATTAAGTGATTCTAGATTATGGAAAATTTGCCCTTCAATATCTACATATACCGACCGATACATTAGCTTTACAGCATTCTCAACCAGTGCCTTGTCCTTGGGACGGCGCACCCTAGCTGGATAAACAGCCATGTCATAAAATTCAGCCATAGCAGCGAAGTCGTCATTGATAACAGGCTCATTACGATCACTGCGGATAACGGCTGATTTTAAGTTGTCAGGCACAACAGCCTTGGGTACACCACCAAAGAAATGAAGAGCATTCTCGCAAGCAACGATAAGGTCTTCCTTCTTCTGCGACCACACTGCCTCGCAATAGGTGTAATGACTGCATGGAAGGGTAGCCACAAAAACCTCTACCTTCCGCACCTCACCCGTCTGTTCTTCGACTATCTCTAGCTTATCACCTGCATAATCAATATACATCTGATCGCCAGCAAGGTGCTCTACATGTCCTACGGCTCGTGTTTGACATCTGTAGGCATGGATTGCGTGTTTGAAAGTAGAATACTGGTAACCATTAGGATGAGTTTTGAGATACTCCGTGTGAAGAGATAAGATAGAAACACCCTTCTTGCTAAGCCGTTTCACATAATCAGGAACAAGTGCCTCTAACTCCAACTTGCGAGCAGAAGGCGGACGGTTACGAGAATGCCCATCTGAAAACAAGTCCGCCAGCTTATCATCTGAAAGCGACAGAATTTGCTCCATGGACAAGCCACTTTCTTGGAATTTACGGACATACTTGCGGAGGGTGTTACGAGATATATGGAAAGTACTAGAAATACTTCTTATTCCCATACCAGATGCGTAACAGCGCAATAAATTCTTTAATTTTGTCATATAAATAATAGTTTTATGTTTTTAATGCCGGCCAGGGCAGTAACACAAAACTACAAAATGACCCTAAAAAACTAGCGTTTCAAAGGGTCATTCTTATTTTGGTGAGGTGGGTCTCATTATTTTAACCTTACTGGGTCTAAAATACTTGCCAGGGTGGGTCAAATTAGTGTGGCTTTTCCA